>CAYRUX010000145.1:0-13830 GCA_964427515.1 uncultured Rhizobiaceae bacterium | reverse complement strand
CTCATTCTATAGAAGCTAACCACCCTGACGCTGTGTTAATCGTTCTGCTTATAGATGAACGCCCCGAAGAAGTCACAGACATGGATCGTTCCGTTAAGGGTGAGGTGGTTAGCTCTACTTTTGATGAGCCAGCTACTCGCCACGTACAGGTTGCGGAAATGGTTATTGAAAAAGCAAAACGACTGGTGGAGCATAAACGGGATGTTGTTATTTTACTAGATTCGATAACACGTCTGGCAAGGGCGTATAACACAGTTGTACCTTCTTCAGGAAAAGTTTTAACAGGAGGTGTGGATGCTAATGCACTGCAAAGACCTAAACGATTCTTTGGCGCTGCTCGAAATATTGAGGAAGGTGGATCCTTAACTATAATTGCTACGGCATTAATTGATACCGGCTCTCGAATGGACGAAGTTATATTTGAAGAATTTAAGGGTACAGGAAACTCAGAGATTATTCTGGATAGAAAGTTAGCTGATAAACGCACATGGCCAAGTATGGACATTGCCCGTTCAGGCACGCGCAAGGAAGAGTTGTTGGTGGATAAGGGTACTTTATCAAAAATGTGGATCTTGCGACGAATCTTAATGCCTATGGGCGTAGTAGATGCTATGGAATTCTTGATTGATAAAACGAAAGATACAAAAAACAACCAAGATTTCTTTGACTCTATGAACGCCTGAGTCAAAGGCTATGACATGGAACAAATTAATGCGTTGTTCGAACATTGAGATCATCTAACATTTTGTTACTTCTTCAATAAATATACTTATGGAATCTGCTGCGCAGCGCCGCCAAATACCGATGCGTGGCATTCTTTATATGCTGATTACAGCAGTAATTCTTTTTCCAGCACTTAATGCTTCTGTAAAATATCTATCTCAGGATTATTCTCTTGTACAAATAATTTGGATGCGTTCCGTTGTCCATTTTCTCTGGATGGTTGTATTATTTATGCCAATTCTGGGTATAAAACTTTTTATAACTACGCGACCTAAATTACAGATTGCTCGTTCGTTTTTACAATTAACGGCGTTAACCACTTTTGTGGTAGGTTTAATGTACACGCCAATGACAACAGCTGCTTCGATATATTTTTGTGGCCCATTGATCGTTGTAGCATTGGCGGCACCATTATTAGGGGAGCGAGTTGGTTTTAAACGGTGGATAGCTGTTTTTATCGGTTTTATTGGAGCATTAATTATTATAAGACCCGGTGGAGATGGCATGCATTGGGCATCAACGTTAATTTTAGTTTCTGCAGCTCTTTATGCTCTATACCAAATTCTTACAAGAATAGCTGCAGATCATGATGATTTTCGAGTTTCGTCGATATACACGGTATTTTTAGCTCTGATTATATCCAGTATTGCTGTTCCATTCTTTTGGGTAACTCCGGTTAATGTGGTGGATTGGGCAATTTTTATAGGTCTGGGGATTTTGGGCGGTTTAGGGCATCTCTTTGTGATAAAAGCATATGAGCATGCTGAAGCGTCTCTTGTTGGTCCATTTGATTACGGGCAATTAATCGGCGCTACAATATTAGGTTTTTTTATATTTTCGGAGTTTCCTGACATCTGGACCTGGATAGGAGCAGGAATAATTGTATTGAGTGGAATCTATGTTGCCAGATATAAGCAACGCGATAGCATATAGAAATTTTCTATCGGGGGAGCTAGTTAGACCCTGTTAAATTCTCTGGTCTAATTTAAATAAACCTATTTCTAGGGAACTAAAATACTCGAGCCTGTTGTTTTTCGGCTTTCTAAGTCTATGTGTGCCTGAGAAGCTTCAGATAGAGAATAGGATTGGTTTACTTCTATTTTTACCGCATTATTTTGTACAACCTCGAATAAAGCATTGGCAGAACTCTCAAGTTCTTCTCGGGTGGCGTTGTAACCAAATAATGATGGTCGAGTGAGGAATAGAGATTTAGGTGCTAGCATGCTTGTTGTGAATTCATTATAAGGACCCGATGCTTGCCCAAAGTTGACCATTAAACCAAGACGCTGAAGGCATTCAAGTGAACCTGTAAATGTATCATTGCAAACAGAATCGTACACTACTGGGACACCATTTCCATTGGTTAGTTCTTTGACGCGTTGTACCCAATTCTCCTTGCGGTAATTTATGGGATGATGGCAACCATGAGAATGTGCTAATGCAGCTTTTTCTTCGGTTCCGACTGTACCTATAACATTAGCACCTATATAGTTAAGCCATTGACATTGGATCAGTCCAACACCACCGGCTGCTGCGTGCACAAGAACGGTTTCACCTTGTTTTACCTGATAAGTACGGCGTATTAAATACTCTACAGTCATGCCCTGCAACATCATTGCGGCGCCCTGTTCGAAAGAAATTGAGTCTGGAAGTTTTACTAAATTTTCAGACGCAATGTTTCGTGCTTCTACATAAGCGCCTGGGGGTGGCGCAGCATACGCGACTCTGTCGCCTATTTTAACTTCTGTAACTTCCGACCCTATATCTTCAACAATACCTGCGCCCTCCATTCCGACACTGGATGGAAGCGCCGATAATGGATATAGTCCAGAGCGGTGATATACATCGATGTAATTCAAACCTATAGCTTTGTGACCTACTCGCGCCTCGTTGGCAGCTGGAGGAGATATATCTATATCTTCATATTTAAAAACATCGGGTCCGCCTTGTTTGTGTAACAAAATTGCCTTAGTCATTATGTGTCCCCTTGTTTTTTCTTTTTTCTAATCTCATTTTATCGCCATGTTCTCTTCAATAGAGTCTAAAATTACCTTTTCTAATCTCACACCATCTAATTGATTTATTTCTTTTATACCAGTTGGAGAAGTAACGTTGATTTCAGTTAAATAGCAACCAATTACGTCAATACCAACAAACAATAAACCCTTTTCTCTGAGAATTGGACCGATGCTATTACAAATTTCCTGATCTCTCTGATTAATTGTTGCTTTTTGTGCTGTAGCACCTACATGAAGGTTCGCTCTAGCTTCCCCTTGCATGGGAACACGTGAAACGGCACCAACAGCATTTCCATTCACGAGAATAATACGTTTATCGCCATCCCGAATTTCCGGCAGGTATTGTTGAACAATTAT
This sequence comes from uncultured Rhizobiaceae bacterium, assembly GCA_964427515.1. Taxonomy (GTDB): domain Bacteria; phylum Pseudomonadota; class Alphaproteobacteria; order UBA828; family UBA828; genus CAYRUX01. Next base: position 10,732 of record CAYRUX010000145.1, on the reverse strand, counting down.
TGGCTCCCGAGACTGGGAAAAAAATAATTCAATTAAAGCATTTAGATTTTCATTTTCTGGTTCAATATGAAAGACACCAGCTCCACCATTGCCATACAGTGGTTTTATAATTATATCGCCATAATCTGAACGAAACCTCTTAATTAAATCCTGATCCCTTGTGATTAAGGTTGGTGGGGTCAGGTCTTGAAACTCGGTGACAAATAATTTTTCCGGTGCATTTCTTACATGCATCGGATTATTAACTACCAGTGTGTTTGGCTGGATACGTTCCAATAAATGAGTGGCCGTTATATATGACATATCAAAGGGTGGATCCTGACGCATCAACACTACATCAATTTCTGTTAAATTAAGAAATTCATAACTATCTAAAAAATATTCTCCTGTTTTGGCATCTAAATTTAATAACCGAGCACGGGCTATAACAGCACCATTTTTCATTGAAAGGTCAGAAGGCAGATAATGGTATAATTTATGACCCCTATTCTGACTTTCTAAAGCTATGGCAAAAGTACTATCCGCAGCAATATCTATGGTATCCAAAGAATCCATTTGAATTGCAATTGTGAATTTATTTTTCAATTAAGACTCGCCCTTATTTTCTTTAACAAAGACTCTGCGGCTTTTCTTTCCTCTCCAAAAGGTTCTAAGGCCAAAAATTTTTCTAAAGAAGCTGTGGCTTGCCTCAATTTCCCTATTTGCGCAGATAATACGCCTAATTCATGCCAAACTGACGCAACTGAGGGAGCAAACAATACCATTCTTTCAAGCACTTGGGCTGCTCGATTTAATTCGTTATTTCTTAGCGCGCGAGTTTTTAGATTATTTTGTAATCGGAGTAGAATTTCTCTATTGCCAACGGGCGCATAATGTTTAGGGCTTAGCTCTGCATCTACGCCAACAAATTGTTTCAGAAGATTTCTTAAATGACCAGCGTCTAAACTCTGACCTTCATGAAAAGGATCAATAATAATACGTTCTGCACCGTCGGTTAATCGTAAAAGGAAATGTCCTGGAAAGGCTAGGCCTGTAACATTATAGGAAGCTGAACGAGCAGCGTGGATATATAGTATACCTATACTAACAGGTAACCCGGTTTTTTTATCAATTACTTCAAGGATGTTAGCGTTAGCTGGATTCTCATAATCCTTAATTTCACCTTTATACCCATGTGTCTTGTATATTAATTGATTAATGAAAGTAACTTGAGCTCTAAGTGATCCAATCCTTTCACCGGAGTTGGCCGCCTCTTGTTTAAGGATTGTTAAGTAATTTTGATAGGTATCTAGATCAGTATCAGGATGGTCAAGAGCGCCTAATATTAAGGCCACTTTAGCTAGTTGAATTTCTTCGTCACTCTGTGTGCCAATATGTTTTAACTGGGTTAATAATTTAGAGGTTTGGTTCATGGGCCGGGTGTACGACGCGGGTCATCTTTTAATATCACATGGCTAACAACCTTTTTAACGTTGTTAATGCGACGGGCATGACCAATTACTTTATCAAGTTCTATTGTGGTTTGAGCAATGCCTACAATATAAATTATACCGTTAAGTGTTTCTATATTGTAATTTATTGCATAAATGTTCTTGTCAAATAAAAGTTCAGTTTTCAACTGGGTAGAAATCCAGGTATCCCTAGCATAATTGACTACACCGCCTTGATCAGTAATTTGGATTTCATTTATTACTTCCCTAACCCCACTGGCCTGCCAAGCAATTTGAAGGGCTAAAATTCGGTCTTCTTGTTTTAAAACAGATCCCTTAAGCAAAACACGACCCTCAATTACAGAGAAGGAGACACTTTGTAACAGGTCAATGTCTTCTTCGAAGAACAATGTGTTTAATTCAGCCCGAATAGTAAGGTCATCAACTGCATCACCGATGGATCTTTCCTGTAAGGCCAATCCTCCTCCCGTTGCTGCGCCACCAACAATAAAAGCGCACCCGCTTGGGATAATGGTGCTTATTAACATCAGTGGTATAATTAGCTTAAGCTTTTGAGATTTTAATGTCTCGTAAATAAGGTTTGGAAAGTTTTTACCCAAAACTAGCATCATTATGATCCTCTTAGGGTGTAAAGTTTCTACTCGGTTAAATAATTAAGTAAAGTTTAAAATACCCTTGTAATCTATTATTAAGGGTTTCCGAATCGATAAACAAGATTGCTTTATTTTTTACGTTAGAACAAGCCGAGACCTTTTTTATATTTAGTTATTATTTCGAGTATTTTTTAACAACAGTAATCGAGCATACAGAGACCGTTTGGATAAGCCAGTTTCTTTGGAAAGTTCGGCCACGGTATCTCGTGCGCTCTTATTTTCAACTAACTGCAAAATCCGCGTGTCTATAAATTCCTCAGAAAAACCACTATTTGATTTTGGCGGAGGGGCTAATACAATAGTAAGTTCGCCCTTTAAGTTATTTTTATTGGCATAGTTCAATAACACTTCTTTAAGAGCCCCTCGGATCGTCTCCTCGTGTATTTTCGTTAATTCTCTGGCTATCGCAATATCCCTATCCCCAAAAACATCTAACATATCCTGCAAACATGCCGATAATCTTCTGGCAGTTTCGAAAAACACAATGGTTGTATCCAAACTAACCAAAGAATTGAGCTTCTTTTTTCTGGCTTGGTGTTTTGACGGTAAGAACCCAACAAACATAAAACGGTCAGATGGCAACCCAGATAAAGTTAGCGCCATTAGCGCTGCACAGGGGCCAGGTAAAGCAGAAACATATAAGCCAGCCGCAATTGCTTTGCGAACCAATTTATATCCTGGGTCAGATATAAGTGGGGTGCCAGCATCCGACACTAGGGCAATAGTTTCGCCGTGGGTTAACCTCGCCATAATTGCAGGTCGCATGCTCTCAGCATTATGTTCATGATAAGGCAACAGTCTTGTCTTTATGTTGTGGCGTTCCAGAAGGATACGGGTATGTCGGGTATCCTCGCAAGCAACACGGTCTACTTTTCCTAACACACTGACAGCTCTAATTGAAATATCGTCTAAATTTCCTATGGGTGTAGAAATTAAATAAAGCCCGGGCTGTAATGACGATGTTAGTTTACTTGGCATGGTTAATTCAATTAGGCTGACAAAAATCAGAATATAGGTTTAACAGGAGAACATTTCGTTGAGCAATCAAATGCATAATGGTCTATTATGTTTAGTCATAATTGTTTTACTGACAGGTTGTCAGGCGGTAAGTGTACTATCAGATCGACTTAACAATAAAGCATTACCTGATAATGACGAGGGTGAAGTTTCAATTAGTGAATTGTCAGGTAAATTAACATCATCGACTGATGATTCTTCTAAAAAAGAAAACACCTTAAATTACGATAAACCACATTCATATGAAAGAATTGACCAAACTTTAGATTCGCCTCCAGAAAACGAGAATCCACGGTTTATAGCAGCTAAGAATTCAAGTGGCGCTTCTAAAGTTATTGGCAAAACCAAAAAGTTAAAGGTTTTTAAAAAGACCAACTCAGAACAAAAAGACGTCCTGGCGGAAATTGAAAAAACGGAATCTAAATTATTGTTGAATAATGATGTTTTAGTAGAAGAACAAGTAGTTTCCTCTTCTAAAAAACACTCGGTAAAAGTAGGTTTGCTTGTACCGTTAACGGGGATTTTAGCGAGTGAAGGTGAAACACTCCTAGATGCTGCTCAATTGGCTTTGTTCGAGTCCGCTGATGAAAATTTTGTATTGAAACCTTACGACACGCAGGGTACTCCCGAAGGTGCATTAATTGCTGCCAAGAATCTAATAAATGGGGGTGTAAGTTTGATTCTTGGACCCCTGTTAAGCGAAGAAGTCCGTATCTTAATTCCAGTAGTTCGCTCGTCAGGTGTTAATTTGGTAGCATTTTCAACGGATACAAAAGTTGCTGGTGACGGTGTTTATTTGCTGGGATATACATCCCATCAGCAAGTTGAGCGTATTACCAGATTTGCTTATGAAAGTGGTTTAAAAAGATTTGGAATATTAGCCCCTCGATCAGCGTATGGGCATGCTATAGCAAATCAAACGCGCTCTGTGGTATCGAAATTAGGAGCTGAATTTACAAATGTAGCTTTTTATGAAAAAGACATGTCAGATGCAGAAGAAGTGGTCAGACTTTTCGCAGACTATGAGCGACGAAAAAATAATCTCGAGAAAAAAAGAGCTTCCTTAAACAAACGCCAAAATGAAATATCCAAACGTGCTCTGCGTCGACTAGAAGGTCTAGATACTCTCGGTGAAGTGCCGTATGACGCTCTAGTATTGCCAGAGGGTGGAAAAAATCTTCGCCAGCTCGTGTCCCTTATATCCTATTTAGATGAAGATCCAGCAAAGGTTAGGTTTTTAGGTACGGGGCTTTGGGATAATGAAGAGATTATTGGCGACCCCATGCTTATTGGTGGGTGGTATGTTGGCCCACCGCCGGAGGCTGGTGAGAGTTTTTTTCAACGTTTTAAAGAAATATATGGATATGCACCAAATCGAAGAGCTACATTAGCATACGACGCAACGGCGTTGGCTGTGATATTATCAGAAACATTATCTAATAGTCCATTTACGAGGGATAATCTTACAAATAGTAGAGGATTTTTAGGTGTTGGAGGTATTTTTCGGTTTTCGTCTGATGGGTTACCAGAAAGAGGCTTGGCAGTAATGGAAATCAGGGGTTCAAATCATATTAAAGTTATTAGCCCCCCACCAACTTCATTCCCTAGTTCAAGCATTAAAAACTAGACTGACAGTAGATCAGACAATACACTATTAAGGAGGATGCGCCCGCGGGGTGTGATGCACAATCTTTCTTCGTTATTGAGTACGAAACCAGCGTTATTCAAGCGTTTTAGGGCGGAAAGGTTTATAAACTGCTCCAATTTCATGCCCATTCTAGAAATAAATCTTTTTTTATTTATACCTTCAGATAAACGAAGGCCCATCATCAACATTTCCTCTGCAGATTGATCTTTTGTTAAGCTTTGCGTTCGATTTGTTCCGTGTCCAGATTCTTCAACTGCTTTCAACCAATTTTCTGGTGCAGTATGTTGACTTAACGCAAATGTACCATTTAAACTATTTTGTATACGACTATGTGCTCCCGGACCAATTCCTAAAAAATCATTATAACGCCAGTAAGAAAGGTTATGGGTACAAGCATCCCCAGACCTTGCATAATTAGATATTTCATATGGTTCGTATCCCCTAGTTTGGGTCATTTCTTGAGTCACTTCGAAGAATTCGGCGCTGTTTTTCTCGTCCGGTAATGTAAAGTCGCCTTTCTGTAACTGGGAATAAAATGTGGTTCCTTTTTCAATGGTAAGTTGATACAGCGAAATATGTCCTGAAGCTAATTTCAATGCATTCATTAATTCATGCTTCCAGGATTTTATGGTTTGATTAGATCTTGCATAAATCATATCAAAGGAGATTCTTGGGAAGACTTCATGTGCTGCCTCAAGGGCATTTATTGCCTCTTTAGCATTATGATCTCGACCCAGAAATTTAAGAGAGGCATCATCTAAAGATTGAATGCCTAGAGAGAGCCGATTTATTCCAGCTTCCTTAAAAAAGGAAAATCTTTCCGCTTCCGAAGACGTAGGGTTAGCCTCTAAGGTGATTTCAATATTTTCCGCCAATTCCCAGTTTTTTTTGATTTCAAGAATAACAGCCGCTACTATTTCTGGTGGCATTAGGGAAGGTGTACCTCCACCAAAAAATATACTTGTAACCAGATGTTGATTGGTCGTTTTAACTTTGTGATTTAGATCCGAGCAAAGCGCTTTGCGCCAACGTGTTTTATCGACTAATTTCTGTACGTGTGAATTAAAATCACAGTAAGGACATTTCGAAAGGCAAAATGGCCAATGAACATATATGGCAAGATGTTTTTTTGGTAATGTTGACATATGTTAAAAACACGCTGACTTCAACTTCTCAAAGGCTCTTGTCCGGTGACTGAGTTGAGTTTTCTCGTGTTCTGACATTTCGCCAAATGTTTTCCTATGCCCTTTAGGAACAAAAATTGGATCATAACCAAAGCCATTTGTTCCACGGGCCGGGAATGTCAAGCAGCCGTGCACTTTTCCCTCAAAAATTTCAAAATGACCGTCAGGCCAATAAATGCAAAGGGCGGAGACGAAATGTGCATGTATTTTTTTTAGATTTAACCCAGTATTATAAATAGCTTTTTCAACCTTGTTAATAGCGACATCAAAATTTTTAGAAGGACCAGCCCATCGAGCCGAGTAGATACCAGGCGCTCCTTTAAGTGCTTCTACAACTAAACCTGAATCGTCAGCAAAAGACGGTAAATTTGTATGCATAGTTGAAACTTTAGCTTTGAGTATAGCATTGGCAGCAAAGGTCGTCCCAGTTTCTTCAGGTTCTTCCAAATTTAAATCTTTTGCGTCAATAACGTGTACTTTAAACGGAACTAGAAGTTCAGTCATTTCACGCACTTTACCAGCGTTGTGACTGGCAATTAATAATTGTTTATCCTCGAATTTTCGCGTCATATTTTCGTTTTTCGTATTATTTGTCTAAATTTAAGGCATCGAGTTGTAAGTTTATAATTTCTGATACGCCTTTTTTTGCAAGGGTCATAAGTGTTTGGAATTGAGATTCAGTAAAAGGTGCACCTTCAGCTGTCCCCTGAATTTCAACAATTCCGCCTGAGCCTGTTAAAACAAAATTAGCATCTGTATCGGCAACACTATCTTCATCATAGTCAAGATCTAAAACAGGTATGCCATTGTAAATCCCGCAACTAATGGCAGCGATTGGTTCGATCAGGGGTAACGATGCAATATTTCCGTTTTTTATCAAGTCGCTGAAAGCTTGATGAAGTGCGACATATGACCCAGTAATAGCCGCTGTTCGAGTTCCGCCATCAGCCTGTAAAACGTCACAATCGATTATGGCTTGACGTTCACCGATAAGATCCATTCGAGTTACAGCACGTAATGATCGACCTATGAGTCTCTGAATTTCATGCGTTCTTCCGCCTTGTTTTCCTCGGGCGGCCTCCCTTCCAGTTCTTGATCCTGTTGAACGAGGTAACATGCCATACTCTGCTGTTACCCAGCCTTTACCAGTATTTCTGAGAAAAGGTGGTACACGATTTTCTATTGTGGCTGTGCAGAGTACACTAGTGTTGCCAAATTCTATCAGGCATGACCCTTCCGCATGCTTACTGAAACCGGGGGTCATTGAGATTTTTCGTAATTCGTCGGGTTTTCTTCCGGAAGGGCGCATTTATCTCTCCACCAATCAATTATTCGATAGAAACTAAACCACTGTTTCCCCGTCGTCTAGTTTAAGTATGGGTGGAAACGTTGACGGTTGTAAAAGGGCTAACTACATTCATGGTAAGGAAAACCTTTTATAACTAATCAGAGAAATTGTGACGTGTTATACGAGTTAGGCGGGCGCTCCCAAGAAGTGCTTCGGAGATTGGTTGAAGAATTCATGCATACGGGTCAGCCCGTGGGATCCCGAACCATTTCCCGTCGTTTGAATAGTCCGATTTCACCAGCTACTATTCGAAATGTAATGGCTGACCTTGAAGAGTCGGGGTTGCTGTTTTCACCACATACATCAGCGGGACGTTTACCTACTCAATTAGGTTTACGACTATTTGTTGATGGTTTATTAGAAGTTGGGAATCTTACGGAACAGGAGCGATCGAGTATTGAAGGCAAATGCAATGCTTTAGGTCGCACTGTTGAGGAGGTTTTAGGGGAAGCAACTGAGGCATTATCTGGCTTATCCCGTTGCGCCGGTCTTGTGTTGGCTCCGAAGGCAGATGTCCCCTTTAGGCAAGTGGAATTCGCGTCTCTTGGTCACGGCGAGGCGCTAGCGATAATGGTGTTGGAGAGTGGTGTTGTGGAGAATAGAGTTATTCAATTGCCGCAAGGTATGCCACAATCTTCGTTAACTGAGGCAGCTAATTATCTTAATGCCCGACTTTCTGGTAGGACGCTGGAGGAGGCGCGGGTTGCCATAAATGAAGAGTTGACAGACCATAGGGCTCAGCTAGATGAATTATCAGCCAAGGTTGTCGAGGCAGGCCTCGCAAGTTGGGCCAGTGATAAACGGGAGACAGGAACTTTAATAATTAGAGGGCGAGCAAATTTATTGGACGATGTTAACGCAATGGCCGAATTGGATCGTATTCGCTCATTATTTGAGGCGCTTGATAGCAAAGAAGGTTTTATACAACTGCTTGAAAGCACAGAGGGTGCAGAAGGCGTACAAATATTTATTGGTTCGGAAAATAACCTATTTCACAATACCGAATGTTCATTAATTGTAGCGCCCTATCGAGATAAAAATTCCCGGTTTATCGGTGCTATCGGTGTAATTGGTCCAACACGTATAAATTATGCTCGAATTGTGCCTCTCGTTGACCACACAGCGAGTGTAATTGGTCGAATACTTAGCTAACTAAATTTAAGGTGAACCAGATATGACTAAAAAACGACAAGATAATTCAGATGAATCAGAAGAGGAGACGTCCTCTAAGCCAAATGTGGACGATGATAGTACAGATGCGGTGACTAAAGATGGTAAGACTGATGCTCATGAAAGTATGGACGGAGACTTGCCAGATACTCCTGATGATCAAGAAATTAGTGAAGATGATAATAAGGAGGATTCAGTTGATTTAAAGGATCAACTGCTAAGAGCATTGGCTGAAACAGAAAATGTTCGAAGACGTGCAAAAAAGGAAGTTGGAGACGCAACTCGTTTTGCCATAGCAAATTTTGCTCGTGATATGCTGTCCGTTTCTGATAACATGTCTCGAGCTATTGAATCGTTGCAGACTGAGGGCAGTTCAGCGACTGAAACGGTGGAAAACCTTTTAGAAGGCATAAAAATGACAGCACGGGAGATGACCAGTGTTCTGGAGCGTCATGGTATTAAGGAAATAAATCCATTAGGTGAAAAATTCGACTATAATTACCATCAGGCCATGTTTGAAAAGTCAGATGGTGACGAAGCTGATGGAATAATAATTGAAGTGGTACAGGTTGGATATCTAATAGGAGAACGTTTATTAAGACCAGCAATGGTAGGTGTTGCCAAAGCAACTATAGAAAATAATACCGATAAAAATCATAGTAAAGAAATGACCAAGGAAGTTGATACAGCTGATGAAAAAAGTAGCTAAAAAGCGGGTTCTTTGCTTGAATTAGTCACATTTTTTCCGATTTTTCATTCAAATTTAAAAATTTTAGGTACTAAATGCTTGTAGGGACGCGTTTGTATACCAATATACTAGGATGAAAAAAAGTAAGTAGTGGAGGTTACTCCTTGGCTGCTTAATAACTAGGGAAGGATCATCTGAAATATAGAATTTTAGATATCCGCATAAAATAGTTGCAAGGGCTTAATATGAGTAAAGTAATAGGTATTGATCTTGGTACTACAAATTCGTGCGTAGCAATTATGGAAGGCTCGGAACCTCGAGTAGTTGAAAATTCTGAAGGCGCTCGTACAACACCTTCCATTGTCGCTTTTGCTGAGGATGGCGAACGATTGGTAGGCCAAGCGGCAAAACGTCAAGCTGTCACAAACCCTGAAAACACCATTTTTGCGATAAAAAGATTAATCGGCAGATCTTTTAAAGATCCTATGACACAAAAAGATATTAAAATGGTTCCATATTCAATAACTGAACATGACAATTCTGACGCATGGGTCGAAGCTCGGGGGGAAACATTTTCACCAAGTCAGATTAGCGCTTTTATTTTGCAAAAAATGAAAGAAACAGCCGAATCTAATTTGGGTGATACTGTAAATCAGGCCGTTATTACAGTACCCGCATACTTTAACGATTCTCAGCGCCAAGCCACTAAGGATGCGGGTCAAATAGCAGGTCTCGAGGTATTACGTATTATAAATGAGCCTACGGCAGCCGCTCTTGCTTATGGCTTGGATCGAAAAGAAAATGGCACCATTGCAGTATTTGATTTGGGTGGCGGTACATTCGACGTGTCAATATTAGAAATTGGTGATGGCGTTTTTGAGGTAAAATCTACAAATGGCGATACCTTTCTAGGTGGCGAAGATTTTGATATGCGCCTTCTTTCCTATCTTGCGGACGAGTTTAAGAAAGAAAACAGCATTGATCTAAGGGAAGATAAGTTAGCTCTTCAGCGTTTAAAGGAAGCAGCTGAAAAGGCAAAAATTGAGTTATCTAGTGCAGTACAGACCGAAATCAACCTCCCTTTTATAACTGCCGATTCAACTGGCCCCAAACATCTAACGATGAAAGTAACTCGTTCAAAACTTGAAGCAATTGTTGAGGATCTAGTAGATCGTACCATAGCTCCGTGTAAGGCAGCTCTTAAAGATGCAGATTTGTCTCCTGGCGAAGTAGACGAAGTGATTCTGGTGGGTGGCATGACGCGGATGCCAAAGGTAATTGAGACAGTAAAGAATTTTTTTGGTCGTGAACCTCATAAGGGAGTTAATCCAGACGAGGTAGTGGCTGTTGGAGCTGCAATTCAGGGTGGTGTTCTTCAAGGTGACGTCAAAGACGTATTGCTATTGGATGTAACGCCCCTTTCGTTGGGTATTGAAACACTTGGAGGAGTTTTTACTCGTTTAATTGACCGCAATACAACCATACCGACTAAAAAGAGTCAGGTTTTTTCGACTGCGGAAGATAGTCAATCAGCCGTGACTATTAGGGTCTTTCAGGGTGAACGGGAGATGGC
>CAYRUX010000144.1:0-6794 GCA_964427515.1 uncultured Rhizobiaceae bacterium | reverse complement strand
TAAGCGTTACAAGAGGTTCGCATATGTCTCACACAAGCGAAGCACTCATAGAAAAACAACCCACTGTTCATTCAGTCGGAGGATTAGTAGTTAGTGCTACTATCCTCCAACCAGCAAGGGAGCAGACGATGTGTAGCGTGAGAAAACTGACAGTTGGCTTCGTTTTGGCGGGGGCCCTCTGTGGCAGTGGAACTGCCATCTTCTGGATTTAGCATATTTATTTTTCATATCAACGCTATATGACAATTTTTACTTGGTAAAAAATTTATCACACCAGAATTTTTTTGGACTTATTCCCACTATCGGTGGCACTGTATTAATAGAAAGTTTTTTTCGTTACGGAGAGGAAAATTAAAATGAATTACCCCCTAAAATTGACAGTTGCAATACTATGTTTATTGAATATGTCATTATTGAAAACCTAGCGAACGCCCAGGAGGCAAAAGAACTACAAATAGTAGCAGATTATTCAGTCTTTGGTTTAGATATCAAACTTCCAGTTGGTACAGTTTTTCTAAATGAAACATTTTTTATAAATCAGGATAATAGCCCCGTTAATATTTCAGGCGTAGCGGTGATGCATACGTCAGAGCAAATTGCAAAATATGTTCGCGATGGGCGATATGAAAATCGGGAACGGCTTTCTAAGAAACGTGATTCAAAATTGTTTAAATTCAAATATGGGACTGATTTAGCATCAACTGTTGATGGATTTTCAATTTCATCTGACGAAGGATTGAAAGTAAGAATCGCTGCAGAGGGCAGTGAAGTCGCAGCCGTGAAATTCAGTGTAGTTGCATTTGATGCATTCAAAGAACACCTTGGCAGCTTGACCGCAGTCTCAATGGACCCGCCGAGCAAAGATATGGAATGGGATTTTAAGCCGTCATACTTATTTTTATTCAAGAAATATGGTGTTCTTGCCGTGTTTGTTAAACAGGTACGTCTCAATGATGGAGAAATATGGAATTTTGACGAACAAATTATCTTTGAAAATTTGAAGAAGAGGTATGAATCAATAACAGAGGAGGAATTTAATCAAGAGGATACTACACATATCTAACCTATGACGCAGCACTCGTATATCTGTCTTTTAAAATATAGAGGAAAATCCTCAATTCCGTCGTTTGCCCTCTTAAATTCTGCGTCGCCAATAATGATTTCATAAGTCAATTTTCTCATTATGGTTCTAACCTCGTGGAGTGGTGATCTGGTTTGCGACTGCTAAACCAATTGGATTTCCACCCATAAATTTCCTCGTCGCTCGTCGCTCTTGCTGCAAATATTCAAGGTACGCTTTGCGACTTGTCATTACTTTTGGTGAACGCTCCTTTTGCTTCTTCTGCATACTTTCCCTTGCACTGTTCGCCGTTGGATGAATTAATCGATTGGTTGGTAGGGCCGCATGAGGGTCGTAAGAGCTATGCTGAGCTCAACCCTACCTTGGTCCGCGAAGCGCGCCGTCTGCGTCGGAAAAACCCTAAGTCAGGGAAGAGAAAAAGCCTTCAGAGGGTTGCCAAAGAGCTCGCAGAGGGTGGATTTCTGAATGGCAGAGGCAACCCCCCTTTGACCCCAACAGATAGAACGCTTAGTAGCTTCTTAGTGGTAATTCTGGCTGTCTGAGTGACTAAATGCGTAATTTGTTGTGAATTTTCTTCGGAATTTCTTTCAGCGGCGGCCTCTCGCCAAGGAAAATATTTTCCCTTAAGGTCTGCTAAAAGGGCCAAGCATTTTTATTTTGTAGATATTAGTTCCTGGTAAAGGCTGGTCCGTCGGTCTCTGTAAAGAAGTGAGCGCTGCCGAATATTAATGGCAGCTGAAATATCCACGTCTGCATACAGGATATCTTCCTCGTTATATTTTGCTTCTCCAGTTATGCCTCCGACGGCATCAATGACCATAGATCCCCCAAAAAAAGAAAAATTCTTTTGTTTTCCAACTACATTGCAATATATAGTCGGCAAAGCATTTTCGATAGCTCTGGCGCGCAGCATAACTTTCCATGAGTCTCTAAACGCATCTGGACCTGCTGAAATTACTAAGTTAGCCAACGCTCCTTTTATCGCAAATGTTCGCGTAAGTTCTGGAAAAAATACATCATAGCAAATTTGTATGCTCATCGGCCCCAGTCGTGTATTAAAAACTGGAATGCGGTTTCCTGGTGCAAAGTAAACCCCTTCTGTATAAGGATGAAAAGTTCCTAAATGTATTTTATCGTAATATTCGGTCATTCCATCAGGACCTGTAAATAAAGCTGAGTTATAAACTAAGTGTGGATAACCAATATCTTTTCGCGCCATTCCTATGACAACATATATGTTATGGTTTTTAGATTCTTTTAGAATTATATCAGACGTTGGTCCAGGAATGGTTTCGGAGGTCTCAGTTAGCAACTGTTCTGCACAATATCCCTGGAGGTAGAGTTCGGGAAACAATACAATATCGGCACCTTGTTCTGCAGCTTGCCGTATATATCCAACAGCGCGTTCTAAATTTTTCTCCACTTCACCAAGAAAAGAATTTATTTGTACAGTTGCTACCTTAAAACGCTCTTTATGTTGCATAATTAAAACTCCTGATTTCTGCATCAAAAATTATAATAACCAATGTTATTAATGTACAAGTGTCTCAAAATATGAAGTAATATAAATTTTCTCTCCTCTTAAGTGGGTCGGCTCGGGCGTAGCGGTCTTCCAGAATGATTTGAAACGTCTCTTCGCCTATTCGAGTATTGGGATCAAGGAATTATCGCGAAAGTCGTTGGCGCCGCGCATTCTAACAGGCCCAGTGGTGGGAGCCTCATATGAGTGTATAGGTGACGATCTCGGTCGTATCGCGACACCGACTGGTAGCAGTTTTAGTGTCCCGTCAAATTTGCGGTATGGCTGACCTTTTGACCTCTCCTTAAAGATATAGCCATCTCCTGCAAGACCCATTCTCTCTATTAGTAACGGTTTGGTTATTGAGGAAAAAGCTAGAGCGTGAGGTTCATCGTTCTTTGTATCCGGAATCTTGAACAACTCCCTTTTGGGGTCAATGTGTTGGGTTTCGATATGCAGAATCTCCTCTTCCCGAAGACCTGTGAATATCGTGAAAAGGCAGCTGAAAAAAGGATCCGGCCTAGTACCGGGCGTTTATACCAAACATGTATCCATCCAATTCAAGTTTATTACCACCTCGAGTAATTCAGATCTATAACTTTACTCGCAAACTCTAGGGCGGTATCACGATGAGCAATTGAGATAATCATCATATCAGGATAATTATTGCGAATATTCTTAAAAATTTTCTTCTCTGTCTCGATATCAATGTTTGATGTCGCTTCATCTAACAATAGTACTTTTGGTTCTCTCAATAATGCGCGGGCTAATGAAATTCTTTGCTTCTGACCAGCAGAAATACCTTCCCCCCCCTCTTTTAAAACATATGATAGTTTTCCTTCCAAATCGTTAATGAACGAGCAGTCTACAATTTCTAAAACCTTTTTGATATTTACACTTGTGCTACTTTTTTGTGATTGACCAAAACGTAAATTTTCCTCAATTGTAGCATCGAAAAGATATGGGTCAGATCCAGAATAGGATAAATGGTCATTCAAGCTTTTGAGATTTACTTCTCCAATATCTATTTCGTTCCATAATACTCGCCCCTTTTTAGGGCGAATTAACCCTAAAATGGTATACAATAATGTGGTTTTTCCAACTCCCGATTTTCCTTTAATAAGGAGAAGATCACCCTGACTAAGGTTTATACTGATACCTTGCAACAGAACTTCATTTCTACCTATGCTTAAATCCTGTGCTGCAAAGGTTCTCGGTTCTAAAATATTAGCTTTATTAGAATCGTTAGAAAGCAATCTTTTACTAAATAGGATCGGATTATATTTTATTAATGCTAAAACTTGCGGTTTAGATAATTGATAGTTTCCATAATTTAACGTCAAGTCACCGATAACGGCTGCTATCCGACTCAATAAATAAATAAACGGTACTAAGGCTGCATCTGGAATGAAATCATTATTGTAATTAATTACAACAATTAAAATTACCACCAGAATAGACAGTAGCCCTGGCCATACCAATGTCCCATAAACTATGCTGTTAAATATAGTGGGAAATTTAAATGCTCTGGATATATAACTTTCTAACCGTTCTCTCTCAGAATCTACTTTGCCACTAAGTTTAAGGAATACAACATTCCGCAAACCTTTGATTATACCTTGTGTATAGTCTGCAGTGGCTTTGTATCCCGATGTAGATAGTTTTGTAAAAGACCTTCGCAATATAATTGTGGGGGCGCCAAATACTACGATGAGTATTAGGGCAATCAGACTAAGTTCCGAAGAAAGTGAGAAGATGCCAACCAATAGTACCAACAACCTTACGATCGAAATAAGACCTGCTGCCATGGAAAGAAGCAAGTTGGATGCTCCAGGTGCTAAATTTGCGAGAATATTAGTAACATTGCCAACAGAAAGTGCCGAAATTTCACTGCCTCCTTGCATGCCCTCTCGTGTGACAAGCCGCTGAATACGACGTAAAAATAACATTTTCATTACGAAAGGTATAAACATTGATGAATATCTGAGAGCAGCTATCACCGCTGCGATTACAATCAATAGAACTAAAGGATTAGTTTTTTCAGGTAACCAACTTACAAAATCATTACTGTTTGCCAAAAGACCGTAGGATGTAAGGAACTTTTCAAGGCTTAATGCAAATACGATTTCCGCAACTCCTAGAAAAATCCCGGTAGTTACCGCACCCACACAAGAATAGACGACCAATCTACCTGCGAGAACAAATACGTCTCTCGCAAATTGGGTTTGATTGTTGAATAACTTTTTCATAGGAGCATACTGGGTAAACCCAACAACTATAATCACATGGCAAGGTTATAAGGATTAAAATGCTGCCAGACGGATTTAGTACAACAGAGTTTTGTCCACAATCGTATCAGGGACAACTAAAACTATCGAAGCAGTCACCGCACCACAGAATTTCCCTCATAAGGAAAGCAAAAAGCTCGAGCCATACTATCCCTGGGCCAATTTTTAAACAATACGAACAATAGTATCACATAATTATTCTCTAAATTAAACCGAACCCCAGACACCACTAAAACCTTTTGATGATATCCGCGTTTAGGGGAAACTAGCATTTAAATGGCTTATAACCTCCTAATCGGCTTTGATCTGCATTTTCGTGTCTATGCTGATAGAGAATAGATGGAGCTCAAAAACATGTGTTATTATATTTGCGCAGAGTTTAGGAGGGCAACTTTAGTCTTAGTGCGTCAAGTTGATGATGCATTTTTCTGATACGGTGTTCTAAATTGGAATCCAACCGCTTCAACTCACTGGGACAAATAATACTGCTAAGTTCGTTGAACTTCCGATTTCTAAACTCCAAATCCGCGCTTGTTTGCCAATTGCTCGAGCTCCGAGTGTACATACTCGATAGCATGCTTATTTTTTTTTCATTCAGATTGGAAGATTGCAAACCTGAGAATAAAATTATCTCAGGTAACAGTCCCTCACAATTATCTACCATATCCTCATACTTAATAACTAAAAAATGTTCAGGACGTGCTTGAACGGCCTGTAACCATGTTTCGTGGTGACTAATATATTCTTTAGACCAATGTAGTAGAAACGATTCTTCTGCTGATAATCCTTCTATTTTTTTTCCTGACAGTGCAATGTTTCTTTGATCATTACCTCGTAAATCTGGTCTATGAACCTGAGCAAGCTTATCAAGATTGTATTTTTCTAAGGTAAAAATCGATTTAATCGCTTCATAAGATTCTCTATAAATCATTATTGCTCTCTTAAATTCCGGGTAGTAGTGAGAGTGAGTTTTCAAAAAGCTTATGCCACCATTGAAATGATATGGTCTATATGTTTCGTGGCCATGGATAGATGGACAATAGTTTAACATCTCTTCATGCGTAATTTTACGAAACTCCCCTGTCTCGCGGTAATTTAGTACCGTAGCAAAGATCATGCGTAACCAATTAACACCACAACGAGGATAATCTGCTAAGAGTATAGTGTCGGCATCAACACGTTGGAGTATACGCTTTTTCTCGTACGAACCTACTATAGGACTTATTATTATCTTTCTGATAAACCCTCGTGTGTATCTGGGGATCATCAATCTAAGAATTTTCTGATGGGAAGCCCGTATGAGTATAAAATATAGATAACGGGAAGTTTCTCTGGATAGGAAACTGATTACTCGGCTTGACATAAAACCTGACCTCACCATCAAAATTTGAAATTTCCAGACATCGAAATGTCATTATAATAGACGTGTTGGAAAACAGCTTCTGTACTAATATCACTAATAAGTTAAAGCAGTTTTCATAATTCCCCTATCAAAGCATGTTGTTTTATGATTAGGAATAGCACTAAAGTGAAAAATTTAGTAATCACCTAATTACTGGGATTAATGTTATGTGCTTATGGATTAATAGATTGGTTGCAAGATTAGCGACTTTGGCATTCAATCCGTAGCAGTAAATTTTTAATTTGGGAGATTTGAAATGTCTGATTTACATGAACTCACGCTTACGGAGGTTGCGACTAAAATTCAAAGTCGTGAAGTTTCGGCTGTAGAGGTAACTGATGGAATGTTAGCCCGCATTGAGCTTTTAGATGGTGAGTTGATGAGTTACGCCACGGTGATGAAGGATGTAGCAAAAAAACAGGCAGCTGATGCAGATAACGAGATCGGAAAAGGAACTGTTAGAAGTATTTTGCATGGCGTTCCTTTTGGTTTAAAGGATTTGTG
>CAYRUX010000143.1:0-5343 GCA_964427515.1 uncultured Rhizobiaceae bacterium | reverse complement strand
GAAGATATTGATGATCTATGCGCATTAGCCGGCACGCTGGGTTTGTTAAATATACCTGCGTTTATGTTTCAGGAAGGAAATGATATGGGGGCTGCTACAGCTTTTCGCCAAGTTGCTAAATTAAGTGGCGGCGCCTATCTGCAATTTGATACAAATAGCCCTGACCAACTCCAGCGTTTATTGCGCGCTGTCGCAGTTTATGCTGCAGGTGGGCATAAAGCGTTGGAGCAACATGGCAAAAGAGAGGGTGGCGCAGCGTTGCAGCTCTCTCATCAGGTGAAGTAGATCCGGTAACTAGATAGTTGGGTGAGGTATTTTAGCCGATGATAAAGTACTTATTAATTGGTGTGGCTTTGGTGGTAGCAGTCGTGTTATTCGCTCGCTGGTATCAGAATACTAACCCTGGGCGATTAGCTAAAGCTATTAAGTGGAGCCTTATAGGAGTTGGTGGTCTAGTAGCTATTTTTTTAGCTGCTACTGGAAAAATACATTTAGCTGTTTTGCCCCTCGCATTGACGTTACTGCCACTACTTTTAAGAAAATTGGGAAGTTCTGTAGGTGCATCGCATTCAGGGGCTCCTTCCCTTGGCAATCAATCCAATGTTAAAACAGCATTTATTTCCATGACTTTAGATCACGATAGCGGCAAAATGGATGGAACCGTGCATTATGGAACTTATGCGGAGAAAACACTTTCTCAGCTTTCCAAACATGACCTTATTGTTTTGTTGCGGGATCTAAAAACTAAAGATGAGCAATCAGCGCAATTGCTGGAAACTTATATGGATAGGGTGTTGGATGAGAATTGGCGCAATGATGCTAATTTTTCAAGCAGTAATAACTCACAAACTAAGAATTCAAGTGATATGAGTAGAGAAGAAGCATACAATGTACTTGGTTTAAAGCCTGACTGCAGTGAAATTGAAATTCGAGATGCACATCGGAAGTTGTTGTTAAAGATCCATCCTGATCAAGGAGGATCAGATTATCTGGCATCCAAGATTAATCAGGCTAAAGAGGTTTTACTAAGCGACAAATAAATACGGTATTTGCCGTGACATGTAAGAAAAGATGTTACATAACTATTTTATGCGTTTGTATTAATTTAACTTTCAAAAAATAAGGTAGTGATGAGGCCGATAAAAAAGGCAGTATTTCCAGTAGCTGGACTTGGCACGCGATTTCTCCCAGCAACAAAAACAGTACCCAAGGAGATGTTGCCAATTGTTAACAAACCGCTGATCCAGTTTGCGGTAGAAGAAGCAATGGCTGCGGGAATAGAAGAATTCATATTCGTCACAGGACGAGGTAAGGCAGTAATAGAGGATTATTTCGATACGTCCTATGAGCTGCAATCAGAATTGTTTAATCGGAATAAACAGGCCGAATTAGAGATTATCAAAAATCTAATTCCTGATGCGGGAACTTTGCTCTATACGCGCCAACAAGAGCCTCTAGGTCTGGGCCATGCGGTTTGGTGTGCTCGGCATTTAATCGGGAGTGATCCATTTGCAGTATTACTTGTTGATGAACTCATGCTTTCTACTAAACCCTGTATAGCGGAAGTTGTCGATTTATATCACGAGTTAGGAGGCTGTGTTTTAGCTCTTGCAGAGGTGCCTTTGTCTGACACAGAAAAATACGGGATAGTTGATCCAATTTCTGAGAAGGATGGTATATTTTCTATTAAAGGAGTAGTAGAGAAGCCCGTTCCGGAAAGAGCTCCATCAAATTTGAGTATTATCGGCCGATATGTTTTACACCCAAAAGTTTTTGAGTACCTTGGTGAAGGCAAGATTGGATTGGGGGGGGAAATTCAACTGACGGATGCTATTTCTAAATTAATTGAAGATGGCATTACGTGCAGTGGCGTGCGTTATAAGGGTAGTAGGTTCGATTGTGGAGAAAAATTGGGTTTTGTGAAGGCTAATATATCATTGGCATTACAAGATAGTGATATTCGCTCTGAAGTATTAGAATTTTTAAAAACTGTGTCTAGTACGGAGTAGTTTTTTTGGCTACTTTCCTCAACTCAGGAAAGATATAGAGAACAGGATGTTGTTATGCACGTTGCTATGATCGGTAGTGGCTATGTGGGTTTGGTTTCAGGTGCTTGTTTTTCTGAATTTGGTGTGAACGTTATATGCGTTGACAATATAGAAGATAGAATTCAAGACTTAAATAGTGGCAAAATACCAATTTATGAACCAGGGCTTGCTGAACTTGTTGAAAAAAATGTGAAAGCGGGTCGCCTCAGTTTTACTTCAAATATTTCAGACGCGGTGGCAACTGCAGACGTTGTAATGCTCGCAGTGGGAACCCCCAGCAGACGGGGGGATGGTCATGCCGATTTATCTTTCGTCCACGCAGCTGCAAAAGAAGTCGCGGAAGTAATTCAAAGTTATACAGTTATAGTAACAAAATCCACTGTGCCTGTTGGTACGGGTGAAGAAATTACAGCTATCATACGGTCACACAGACCTCATGCAGAATTTGATATTGTTTCAAACCCAGAATTTTTAAGAGAAGGTGCTGCAATTGAAGACTTTATGCGACCCGATAGAATAGTTGTTGGAGTTGAATCGGATCGCGCAAAATCAATTATGACAGAGTTATATAGACCATTATTTTTGATAGAAACGCCGGTCTTATTTACAAGTATTAGAACTGCTGAATTAATTAAGTATGCAGCTAATACATTTCTTGCGACTAAAATAACCTTTATAAATGAAATTGCGGATGTATGCGAAGCAATTGGTGCAGATGTTCACGATGTAGCTAAGGGCATTGGATTGGATCGCCGTATAGGCAGTAAGTTTTTACACCCAGGTCCAGGTTATGGTGGATCTTGTTTTCCAAAGGACACTATGGCTTTTGTAAAAATTGCTGGTGACTGCGGCGCTCCAAGTAGAATCGTAGATACAGTCGTAAAGATTAATGAGGAGCGAAAATTTAAGATGGCTGAAAAGGTCATCAAATGCGCTGGAGGCTCGGTAGCCGGGAAATGTATTGCTATTTTGGGAGTGGCATTTAAACCTAATACGGATGATGTTAGAGAAAGTGCTTCCCTGACAATTCTCCCTGCTCTTCAAGCTGATGGTGCGCTAATTCAGGCTTTTGATCCTGAGGGTATGGATGAGGGAAAAAAATTGTTATCTGATATCAAGTGGTGCAGTAATTCTTACGAGGCGATGGAGAACGCTGACATATTAGTAATATTGACAGAATGGAATCAGTTTAGAGCTCTTGATCTAGGTCGTATTAAAAAATTGTTAAAAAACCCTGTAATTGTTGATTTGCGTAATATTTATGATCCAGATGCTATGCTTGCTGAGGGTTTTAAATACTATTGTATAGGTCGCCCTGTTGCAGGAGTTGGTTCAGAGGAATGAACAAAACTCACAATTTTAATTCTCAAATATTACGCGAATACGACATCCGAGGTATAGTTGGAGAGTCTCTCGTTCTAGACGATGCTGATGCAGTAGGTAAATCATTTGGTACAATAGTACAACGTAAGAATAACCTTAATAATAATGTTACGGTCTGTGTCGGGTATGATGGCCGAGTTAGTTCACCAGAATTAGAGGCAGCTGTTGTTCATGGCCTAAAGTCTACAGGAGTCCATGTTATTCGTGTTGGGATAGGTCCAACACCTATGCTTTATTATGCAGTCCACAGTTTGGATGCTAATGGTGGGATTATGATTACTGGATCACATAACCCGCCTGACTACAATGGTTTTAAATTTATGCTCGGCACCCATTCATTTTTTGGTAAAAGTATTAAGGAATTAGGCGTTGTCGCAAGTAAAGCCAGTTACATAAAGGGTATCGGTACCGATAGAGAAGTATATTTACTGGATAATTATGTCAACTCTATTGCATCTGAAAGTGTGGGTTTAAAGCCGTTGAAGGTGTCATGGGATGCTGGGAATGGTGCAGCTGGCGAAGCCATGAAGCGTCTTACAAAAATATTGCCAGGAGAACACATCCTTCTGAATGAGCAAATAGACGGTACGTTCCCCGAACATCATCCGGATCCGACGGTGCCCGAAAATTTAATGCAGCTGATAAAAAGCGTTCGTAGTCAAGGTTGTGATTTGGGCATTGCTTTCGATGGTGATGGTGACAGAATTGGAGTTGTTGATGGTAATGGTAAAATATTGTGGGGGGACCAGATATTATCCTTACTGTCACGGCAAGTATTAAAAAAAGCACCTGGATCAACGATCATTGCTGATGTGAAGGCTAGCCAAGTACTTTTTGATGAGATAGAGAGATTGGGTGGAGTACCTCTGATGTGGATGACAGGCCATTCTCTTATAAGGTCTAAAATGTTGGAAACAGGATCTCCTTTAGCTGGGGAAATGAGTGGTCATATATTTTTTGCAGACCGGTATTATGGTTTCGATGATGCACTTTACGCAGCAATACGGTTATTGAGGGCAATATCGGACGAAAACCAAAGCCTTGCAGAACTTAAAGCAAGTTTGCCACATAGAGTTAATACGCCTGAAATCAGATTTGATTGCGAGGATACTCGTAAGTTCGAAGTCATTAAAACTGTTAGAGAACGACTATTATCCTCAAAGGTATGTTTTGACGATATCGATGGGGTTAGAGTTAATACGGTTGATGGATGGTGGTTGTTGCGGGCGTCCAATACTCAACCAATGCTTGTTGCACGTTGTGAGGCAGAAAATATATCGGGTTTAAATAAACTAAAAAAACAACTAGTTTTAGAACTTGAAAGATGCGGGGTGACCATTCCAAACGTCTTTAGGCTTGAGTCTATTATAGAAGGAGATAATAGGTGAGTGATGAACTTTGTTATATGTCAGCTTCAGACTTATTGGTCGCTTACGCCAATAAAGATATTTCACCCGTCGAAGCTGTGCGGGCATCATTAAACCAAATCGAAAAATATAATTCAACGTTTAACGCGTTTTGCTTAGTGGACCATGAAAATGCATTACTTGCGGCTAAAGAATCAGAACAACGCTGGTATAAGGGTGCGCCGATCGGGAGAATAGATGGAATACCGACGTCAGTTAAGGATTTAGTGCTTGCCAAAGGATGGCCAACATTAAGAGGTTCAAAAACTTCGGATAAAGATCAGATTAGTGTCGAAGATGCACCTTCTGTTGCGCGTTTAAGAGAACATGGGGCTGTATTACTCGGTAAAACAACTACCCCAGAGTACGGGTGGAAAGGTGTAACCGATAGTCCACTAACTGGTTTAACTACAAACCCATGGAATACAGAACGTACTCCGGGAGGGAGTAGTGGTGGAGCTGCTGTGGCTGCAGTTTGTGGCATGGGTGCTATGCATATAGGTTCT
>CAYRUX010000142.1:0-2579 GCA_964427515.1 uncultured Rhizobiaceae bacterium | reverse complement strand
GGTCCTATGCCAGTTATCAACAATGTGATATTAGATCTACAACGGGTCTTGCAAGAGTTCTATCTGTAGGTTTAACACATCTTTCTAAAAGGATGTTATGCGATATTCCTCTGGATAAATCATATTCGAGTCCATGAATGGGAAGTGTTGTCTCCAGTTGCGATCGATAGACTTGAATGCCTTCTAAAACACGTTGAACATAATTTCTTGTTTCAGAAATAGTTATCAACTCAATCCAATCAATGAGATCTACATTTGAATCATTGCGAGGATCCCCATTTTTTCGTATCCACTTTGCGACGTTGCTTGGGCCAGCATTATACGCTGCAAGTGCCAAGACGTATGATCCATCATATTTCCTTATTAAATCTTTTAAATAGGTACTTCCGACTTGTATGTTAAAAGAGGGATTGCGCAGTTTGTATTTGGCATATGGTATTCTGATGCTTTTTGATACGCCTTTTGCAGTTGCTGGCATCAGTTGCATTAGACCCATTGCTCCAGCATGGCTTGTTGCTGATCTATCAAATAAGCTTTCTTGGCGAATAAGCGCAAGAACTAGTGCATGTTCAAGCTCATTGTTGTTATACGCGAAAGGTATGTTGACCAAAGGGAATAGGTCTGTATTTAGGATATAACCGTTTCTGGTTGCAAATTTAGCGGAACGAATAGCCATTCCCGGTCGATTTAATGAATGGGCAAAACGAGAAATTGATCGATAATCTGCTTCTACCTTTGAAATTGCTGCCAATTTTTTAGCAAAAATATCTGCCAAACGATCTTTCCCTAAATACGTTAACAATCGAATTGCAGCAAACAATTCGTGTCCCTCTATTGTAGATTTTGTTTTTATGTGTCGATCAATAATAGCGAATTTTTGATTCTTTGGAAGACGAGCGGAAGCCAGTTGTCCGTAATAGGTTCCAGTATATTTGGAGGCTTTTGTGTACCATACTTGCGCTCCTTCTTTATCGTCAATTGCTTCTAAAGTGCGTCCTGCCCAATAAGCTGCCCGAGCTTTGCTTATAGGCATAAATACAGTGTCGTAAAGTGTCGTAAAATGTTTCAGAGCAAGTTCAGTTTCATTCAAAAACCGAAGGGCAATCCAACCAGCTAACCATTCTGCTTCAGCAAAACTTGCGCTACCAATTTGTTTATGTTCACTTGCTAGTCGATAGGCTAAGGTTATGCTTCCTTCATTGAGTGACTTGCGTACTTGAATTTTACGTTCGCGCCACCACAAATGCGGTATTCCTAAAGATTTATGAGAAGTTAATAATATTTCCCGTGCGCTGTCATGGCGCCCTTTAAGTCGACGCCACCGCAGACGTTCGTACATCAAACCTGGCGAGCTCTTTAAATTATCAGGAACCTCAGCAATTGCTTTATCAACTCCACCGGCAAAATTTCTTAAAGCGATACGCGCAGTCGCCAATAATTGTTGACCCTTTGTTACATAATGAAACATGTATTTAGCATCACTCTGCCGATTATCCCAAAGTAATCTGTCAATACGCAATTCGTGATATTGGTCGTCAAGAAAAGGGTTATATAAATTGTAGATCTCTTTTAGTTCTTTTCTGGTAAAATTATCGTTTACCCAAGAGAATTTGATAAGTTTTCCGGCTTGATCATGCATTTCCTCCTTGGCTAATAATTTTGCGAGGCTCAGTCGACCGTTTTTGCTGACTGGATCCTTCCAACGAAACCAGTTTTTAATGGTTCGATCTTGGACACCTTTTGACATACTTGTTTCAGCATTGGTTAGAAGTTGTTTCTGGCGAGGCCAGTGAGGGTTTATTTTTATGAATTTTTCTATGGTTTCAAATGAGGAGTAGTTATAGGGTCGAGAGTAGTCCATCCACTTTAATATTTTAGCTCCTAGTGACTCATCAGCTTTTGACGCAATTCGGTGAGCAATAGACCAATGACCCTGTTTGGCTTTGTGAAAAGCCGATATGTATATTTTAACATCGTTGCCAGATATAGGAGGAGGGAGTGGTGGTTTTGTTCGTGCATCAACCCCTTCTATACTGGTATAGAAAATTACTATAGGAACGATTATTGCTACCATCAAGTTGCGCACTAGCTAATACTCTATAAGTGAGGGGTAAAAGTCATTAGTTTACACAATTGTAGGCGCACTGTAGATATTCCTGCAAGGGTATGGGTCTAGGTCTTGTTGTTTTGTAAAGGGCAACCTATGCTTGATAGGCTCCTATCGAATTGAGTGCGGAGAGAGAAAATGTTGGAAGGTTACTTCACAGCCCTAATAACACCGATGTGCGATGGCGTGGTCGACGAACAAGCATTTAGTGAAATTGTCGAATGGCAAATTAGTGAAGGCTCAAAGGGGCTGGTTCCCTGTGGTACAACTGGTGAATCCCCGACGTTAAATCATGAAGAACATATGAGGGTGACTGAAATATGTATTAAAGTTGCTAAGAACCGAGTCCCTGTAATTGCAGGCACAGGCTCCAATAGTACAGCTGAAGCTATAGAATTGACCCGTCATGCTAAAAAAGTAGGGGCCGATGCAGCACTCTTAGTTATGCCCTACTATAATAAACCAACTCAGG
>CAYRUX010000141.1:0-4610 GCA_964427515.1 uncultured Rhizobiaceae bacterium | reverse complement strand
ATCTAGTTTCAAATACTTCTACGGGAGTAACTCGGCAGTTGCCATTAATTGAATCTGTGGCATCGTTTCCGTCAGCAAAGTTACGTCCTCCCCATCCTCCAAGTTCAATTGCATAACATACAAATGCTTCTCCACTTTCCTGATCAGTACCTCCAAACACAAAATTTGTATGTGAAGCACCTTCAGCGGCCATAGTTTGATCAGGAATTGCAGGTGATAATGCTCCGATAATTGCACCTGCAATCCTGCAATGTGTTTCTGTATTACCGCCAACCTCAGGAGCAGGGTAATCGACATTCAATAAGGAACCTGGGGGGGATACCACGCGTATCGGGCGAAAACATCCGGAGTTAGTTGGGATAGTTTCATCTGTCACTTGAAGAATGCCATTATAGGCTGCAGAATAAGAAACTCCTAATGTAGCGTTTATAGGACCACGGGCTTGCGGAGAGGTCCCATTGTAGTCAACCACTATCTCATCATCTTGGACAAACACCGAAACCTTGATCGTGTATGATTTATCTTCAATTCCATCGTCCTCGACAGTATCTTCGAATGTATACTTACCATTGGGGATACTGTTAATTTCAGCGCGCATTCGTTGTTCAGAGTAATCTAGTAAGGCTGAGATATTTTGCTTAAAGGTATCCTTCCCATATTTGGTAATCATCCTTTCAACTTGTCTTTCCCCAACGTCTGTTCCTGCAATTAGTGCCCGTAAATCCCCATAGTTAAAGCGAGGTGTTCGCACATTAGCTAACAATAGTTTCCATACCTCGTCGACGTCTTTCCCTCTTTTTTTGATAAATACTGGAGGTACGCGCAATCCCTCTTGGAATATTTCAGTTGCTTCTCCAGCAAATGCTCCCGGTACCATACCTCCGATTTCGACTAGATGGCCTATAGTCATTGAAAAGGCCATTAGTTCGCCGTCAACAAATACAGGCTGAATAACAGTGTGTTCAGGACTATGAAGGCCGCCGCGGTAAGGGTCGTTATGCACTACGACATCCCCTGGTTCCCATTCTTCAAGTGGAATCTCGAGTACACAGCTGCGAACTAGTAGAGGTACACCACCAATCATCGAGGGGCAGAATTCTGCTTGAGCAATCATTTCTCCGTTCGGACTAGCCAAAGCACATGTAAAGTCTAAAGCCTCATTAAAAATAGTCGAGTAAGACGTTTTCATTAATGTAATACCCATTTCACGGCATATTGACGTCATAGTTGAGTCCATAATGCTCATGGATACCATATCTGCTTCAGATTGCTGATACATAAGTTTTCTCCTTCTGGGCTTAGACCTTTTTTTGTTTTTTAACTGCAATATCGCCAATCAAGAGATTGCCATAGGGATCCACGCGTAGAGGTTGGCCAGGTCTTAAAACAGTAACCGAGGCAGCCTCCTCGATAATTGCTGGACCACTAACGTGGTCTCCGCTGCAGAGTTCTTTTCTATCAAATATAGGAGTATTGTGTTTGCCGTCATCAAAAATTACTTCACGATGCGAAGTGGCCTTCATGCTCATTTCCTTTGCACTTTTAATTGTAGCAAACTCAGGTTTGTCGGTTAGAGAAACTGTTGTTGCTTTAACTGTTATTACCTCAATCACTTCTCTTGGAATGTTGAACCCAAATCGTGCCAAATGCATATCATGAAATGCCTTCCATAACTGTGGCGTGGTCTCGTCATCAAAGTTATCGAAGTCAATAGGGATTTCTAGCTCATAATTTTGGCCAAGATAACGCATTTCTAAAGATCGATAGATCTCTATACTTTTACTGTAACCTTGGGCATTGAGTTCTCTGATCCCCGTTTCAATGAGGGATTTCATAACTTCAGATGCTCGTGGTTGATCAAAACGTTTTGAAGTCATTTGAACGGTCCGTTGCGTATCAACTCTTGCGTCAGTAAGAATAAAACCAAAAGCTGAGAATTGGCCGGGGTAATTGGGGACAATACCACTTGGTATCCCAGCATCATTCATTAGATCTGCAACATGAAGGGGGCCAGCACCTCCAAAGCCTAACATACAAAAATCACGGGGATCTAGGCCACGCTCTATAAGAACTGAACGTAATGCGCCGACCATATTATTGTTCGCAATTTGAGTTACCGCGAGGGCAGTTTCTTCTGACGAGCGGCCTAGTTTGGATGCAACAGTTTCCATAGCTTTTTGGGCAGCAGACATATCTAGCTTCATTTCACCACCCAAGAAATTATCCGGATTAATACGACCCAGTATAAGGTTAGCGTCTGTTACTGTTGCTTTGTCGCCCCCTCCACCATAACACGCAGGCCCAGGGTCAGCTCCAGCGCTTTCTGGACCAACCCGTAGCATGCCGCCTTTATCTATCCAAGCGATAGATCCGCCGCCTGCACCTATCGTACGAATATCAATCATAGGAATTTGAATTGGTATGCCAAATTCAATTTCAAAATCAGTAGTAAAGTTTTCTTGACCACCTACTATTGTTGAAGTATCGGTGGAAGTGCCTCCCATATCTATGGTAACCAAATGATCAATGCCAACCAGACTAGCTATATGCTTTCCAGCAATAACGCCACCAGTCGGTCCGGACACAGTCATTTGTATCGGTGAATCTTGTGCTGCTTCCAGAGTCATTTCCCCGCCATTGGATTTAATTACAACTATATGGTCAGTGATACCCTTTTCAGCAAATCTCTTCCTTATATTACGAACCTGGTTGCTAACAATTGGTTTAACATAGGCATCTGCGATGGTTGTCGAGGCTCGTTCGTATTCCTTCCATTTTGGCAGAACATCATAAGAGAGTGATACGGGAATATCTGGAAGCTCTTCAGACAGAATTTCCTTTACTCGTTGTTCGTGATCGGGCGTGACATATGAAAACAAAAAATTCACAGAGATAGCCTGAATCTCTCCTTCATCCTTTATTTTTCTTGCTGCGGCTCTTACTTCTTCTTCATTTAGAGGAGTTTGAACTTCACCACTAGCCGTTATTCTCTCAGAAATTTCGTAACAGTGCCGACGCTTGACTAACGGTTTTGGCTTTATCCAGGTGATATCATAGTGACTTCTTCTATTGCCACGTTGAATAAAGGGGATGTCTCTGAAGCCAGCAGTTGTGATGTAGCCAACAGTTGCTCCTTTTCTTTCCAAGATTGCATTGGTTGCTATGGTAGTTCCTAGCCGAATATTTTCAATTTCACTGGGAATTTCGAATTTACCTAAGCCCGTTAGTATTCCGTCATTAGGGTCACTAGGCGTGGAGGGGTTTTTCCATACTTCTACAGATTTTGTTTCTGGATTGTAAGAGACAAAATCGGTGAAGGTTCCTCCCACATCTATACCAACTAAATAACCAGCCACTCTTAATTCCCTCCCAAATGTAATATATTTATTGTCTAAAAACAGACTAATCGTACTGCCAGGTTGCGGATAAGAAATTACCTAGACTTTCAAATACTGTGCGATGTTATCGGCGACAACAACCCGACGCAACCTCAATTCATAAAAGTAGCATACGATTTTATAATATATTGGGAGTTTTTACTTATCTTATAAGGACAAAGAATGAACCGCCATCCCTCGCTATGTTTAGCAAGATAGCTCCCTGTATATTTTTCGCTTTATTAATAAGATCCTTCAAATTTTGTATAGGTTTGCGATTAATTGAGGTAATTATGTCGTTTTGTCTTAACCCAGCGCGCCATGCAGGTGAACCACGCATAATACTTTCAACAAAAACGCCCTGTAATTTTCCAAAAAGAGGTGAACTTTGAGGAATTGGCGCGAGCGAAGCACCTTTTAACTTTTGCAGCTCGTTTTTAGCGTGTCCTTCTACCTCTTCGATCTCTCCTATTTCAATAGATACACCGATTTCTATACCTTCGCGAATAAGTCGAAGATGAACTTCGCTTCCAACCCGAAGCAATCCAATTGCTGTGCGTAAATCAGCACTACTGGTGACCGTTTTCTCATTAACGGAAATAATAGTATCTCCTGACACTAGTCCAGCCTGGTCAGCCGGGCTTTTCGGAACAACCTGAGTGACTAAAGCACCTCCGTCATGATCAACGCCAAATTCCTTGGCTAGATCTGGTGTAAGGTCTTGTATCTGCACACCAATTCTACCACGCCGGACTGCACCATATTCAATTATTTGATCCATGATTTTACGTGCCATATTAATTGGTATGGCAAATCCAATGCCAATATTACCTCCACCAGGAGCTAAAATGGCAGTGTTTATGCCAACTAACTTTCCTTCTAGGTCAACGAGTGCTCCCCCAGAGTTTCCCGGATTGATAGACGCATCGGTTTGAATAAAATTTTCATATGATTCTATGCCCAAACGTGTTCTGCCCAGAGCACTTACGATACCCGACGAAACAGATTGTCCCAGGCCAAATGGATTGCCAATAGCAAGAACAAAATCACCAACTTCAAGAGAGTCGGAATCAGCCATGGGGAGATGTGTTAATCCTTCAGATTCTACTCTGAGTATAGCTATGTCCGTAGCCGGGTCATGGCCAACCAATTTGGCTGGTACTTGGCGCTTGTCTTTGAGTGTAACAATAATTTCATCGGCTTTAGCAACCACGTGGCTGTTTGTAACAATGT
>CAYRUX010000140.1:0-2457 GCA_964427515.1 uncultured Rhizobiaceae bacterium | reverse complement strand
AGTTAACAATTATCCAAAGTTGGAGCAGGTCAGATACAGCTTTCAGAAACTTTTTGAAGAAACAGGTATTACTAGTCACGATATAATTGATCGCATGGTCGACTATGGGGTGCAACACACCATGACGAGCCACGTCCCAATGTTAGTTCCTGAGCCCCTGACTATAGAGCCAGGGGAATCCCTAACACTGGATGAAATGGATCAAATGGTGAAAATTCTATCAAATATTATTGATGAAGCGTATGACTGTCCGGAGAAAATTAAAGATGCACCTCATAACGCTTCGACAACTCGAATTGATGCTGATGTTTCTGAAGACCCAAAATGCTGGTCTTTTACCCATCGAAGTTTTGAACGAAAACGAACTGCCTGGAGTGCTGACGATCGTACCAAAATTGAGCGTCATGGCGGGGGGTATTGATAATAGAAAATGATGGCCTTTCGCCTCGGCTTGATAATCAACCCCATTTCTGGTTTAGGAGGCTCGGTTGGGCTTAAGGGTAGTGATACGCCAGAAATCATAGCGCGAGCTCGGGCGTTAGGGGCTATCCCCCAATCTCCTATTCGTGCGGCTCAAGCCCTCCAGTCGATTAAAACTACCGCTCGTTCTTTCAAGGTTTTTGCGTCCGAGGGCAACATGGGTGAAACTACTGTAAAAATGATTGATGTCGATGCGGAAATCATCAGTCGCACCAATGATGGAGATACTTCCGCTGCAGATACATTGGCCGCCGCGACGTGCATGGCTGAAATACCGGTGGATTTAATTCTTTTTGCCGGAGGTGATGGTACTGCACGTGATTTAGTACAAGCAATCGGTAGTAAAATACCGGTGGTAGGTATCCCAGCAGGCGTTAAAATGCATTCAGCAGTTTTTGCAATACATCCAATGGCTGCAGCCCGGATGGTACTTAAATGTATGGAGGAAAATACTACTCTACGCGACCTTGAGGTTATGGATATAGACGAAGTGGCTTATCGAGAAGGTGCTGTTTCTGCAAACCTGTATGGTTATCTCAAGGTACCTTATTATCCAGAATTGGTTCAAGGAACTAAAACTGGTGGTGTAAGCAATAATCAGGACGATTTAGCAAGTATTGCGAGTTGCATTGTAGAGTTAATGGTGGAAGGCAGAACATACATATTTGGGCCGGGGACTACCATGCGCGCCGTGGCGAATAGACTGGGTGTAAGAAAAACATTGCTTGGAGTTGATGTTATAAAAGATGGTAGCTTGTTGGTAGCGGACGCTACTGAAAAAGAGATATCAGAAGTGTTAAGTGGCGATGATTCCATTGTAGTGACTCCAATTGGAGGGCAAGGACATTTCTTTGGTCGTGGTAATCAGCAAATTAGTGCAAGTATTATATCTTCAGTAGGTTTGGATAATGTAATTGTGGCGGCCACTCCGGAAAAAATAGCTTCTCTCCGGGGAAATGTTCTTCATGTTGACACAGGGGATGCTGATTTAGATGAGTCACTTTGTGGCTGGCGGAAGGTAGTTACTGGACTTAAGACTGTTTCTATATGCAGGGTTTCAAAGTGACGAAGGTTAAAGATAGTCACAATGAGCTGGTGCCAGCCCTTGTGATGGATGAATTATACAAAAGTTTTGGGAATCTAGAGGTCTTGAGGGGAGTTTCTATTAGTGCAGATAAAGGGGATATTATTTCGGTCATTGGAGCTAGTGGGTCGGGTAAAAGTCCGATGCTGCGCTGTATAAATCTGCTTGAGCTGCCTGATTCAGGAAATATTTGGATAGCCGGGGAATTAAACCATCTAAAAAGAATAGGTCGAAAGGGGTTAATTCCAGAGAGCTCAAAGCAGATTGAGCGTATTCGTTCCACCGTAGATATGGTATTCCAAGATTTCAATTTATGGAGCCATATGACTGTAATGCAAAATGTAGTTGAGGCTCCTAGATATGTATTAAAGCAAACTAAGTCCGAAGCAAGTGATCGGGCTGGATTCATACTAAACCGTGTTGGTTTATTTGAAAAAAAAGACGAATATCCAGCACATCTTTCTGGTGAATAGTAGAAAACAGGGTGTGGATTGTGTTAGAAGCGGTTCATATTAAGAAATGTAGGTTTATTGTGTCAAAAGACATTTACTATTTTCCTAAGTTGAAGTTTTTCGCATGTATTAACCCTCAATTATTCTGATTGAAAAACTGTGTCGTCATTTCATTTAGACAAGTTGAAGTTTCCGCCTCCACCTATGCCTGAGGGATTAGATGACTTGCGCACTGAAGTGCGCAATTTTCTTTCGGCTTCTTATGCTGATGATCCATGGGCTCGAAATAGTGACTTTGGTGTAGGTTTTTCACCAAAGTTTTCAAAAGAATTGGGTGAAAAAGGGTGGATTGGCATGACATGGCCAAAGAAATATGGTGGTCATGGCCGTTCAATGTTAGAGCGTTACGTTGTCACGGAGGAATTGCTAGTAGCTGGGGCT
>CAYRUX010000139.1:0-5213 GCA_964427515.1 uncultured Rhizobiaceae bacterium | reverse complement strand
AATTACTCCGGCCATTTCCGCCGCATAATTTATCGCGGCGAGCAACTGGTCGCGTTCAGGCGTATCCACACCATAGAAACAAGAATGTGTCGTTGGCGGGCTAGCGATACGCATATGCACCTCTGTGGCGCCAGCACTTCTTACCATTTCCACAATTTTGGTTGAGGTAGTACCCCTAACTATACTGTCATCGATAAGCACTACCCGCTTGTTTTCTAAAAGTCTATTATTAGCATTATGCTTTAATTTAACTCCTAAATGTCTTATCTGGTCAGTTGGTTCTATGAAAGTTCGTCCCACATAATGGTTTCGAATAATTCCTAACTCAAAGGGAATTTGTGCTTCAGCAGCATACCCGATGGCGGCGGGCACACCAGAATCTGGAACAGGAACCACTAAATCAGCAGAACAGGGGGCTTCTCGAGACAGTTGTGCTCCAATTTCCTTTCGTGCTTCATATACGCTTCGAGTCTGAACTAAACTATCTGGCCGAGCAAAGTAAATATATTCAAATATGCAGAATCTTTCTGAAGTACTAGCGAATGGCTTAATACTAACTAGGTTCTCGTCTTTGATAAGTACCATCTCGCCTGGTTCAACATCTCGTATCAATTTTGCACCAATTATATCGAGAGCGACGGTTTCTGACGCCAGAATATATGCGTCATCTAAACTTCCAATAACCAACGGACGCACGCCGTTTGGATCTCTTACTCCGATCAAAGCTTCCTGGGTCATAGCAACTAGGGAATAGGCACCTGTAACTTGTCGCAGAGAATCCACCAAACGATCGGTAACAGAATGTGCTTCGCTAAGCGCCATGAGGTGAATTATGACCTCTGTATCTGAGGTAGATCTAAAAATGCTGCCTCGACGTACCAATTCTGTCCGAAGACTTATGGCATTAGTTAAATTTCCATTATGTGCTATTGTTAATCCACCGAAGGACAAATCAGCGAAAAGTGGCTGAATATTTCGGAGTTCAGCGTTTCCGGTTGTTGAATATCGATTATGTCCAATCGCACCAAAACCTTTTAGTTGGGCTATGATGTCTGCTGAACTAAAGTTTTTACCAACACTGCCCAAACCGTGATGTGAGTAGAACTTATTTCCAGTAGTACTAACTATACCAGCTGATTCTTGCCCTCGATGCTGAAGGGCATGCAGTCCAAGCGCTGTATGGGCTGAAGCATCTGGATGTCCAAAGATACCAAATATTCCGCATTCTTCACGAAACTTATCGTTCAGTGAAAGGTTTTCATAAGTTTGATCATAATTGGTCATATTTTAAACCATTAGTCATTAAGTGAATTTGACAGAGAATCCAATGCGTCTCGCTCTGAATTATCATAACCAACAGAATCATTTTCTTTTTCGCTGTTGTTCAGAGTAGGTTCCGAAAGAGCTCGTATAGTTTTTTCAGTATCCCGAATATTTTCTGTATTCTGTTTGGCATTTTCTGCTTTTTTTGAGACATTTTTTCGGAATTCTTCGGGAGTGATTTCTCTAATCATTTGAGCCCCTGTTTGAATGTAGTTTATAGTTTTTGCCCGTTCCACCCATTTTGGACGATCTTCAGAATCTTTAACAGCCCAAATAAAGAGCATATATGCAAGACAAATTATAATGGCTCCACGAAGAAGGCCGAAGATAAATCCGATAGATCGATCTAATGCACCCATACGACTTCGTTGCACATAGCCTGATATAATTTGGTTGAATATTGTCAATATGATTAGCGACACTATAAAAAGAATTAATGCTGTTCCTGCATCCGCAAGCGTTTCCCCCATATCTAACTGCGGCCAGTTTTCATTAACCCATTTTCTGGGGTATGATTTAATATGTGGAAAGCTAAAGGCAGCGGCTAGTGCAGCACCCACCCATGCACTAACACCTAATATTTCACGGACAGCACCGCGGGCGAAGGCTAAAAAAGCAGAAATAAGCATTACTAGTGCGACAACTATATCAACCGGATTAATAAAAAAATTATCCATAGTTTTTATACTTCCTACTTTGGATTCTGGTATGAAGTATCAATGAGCCCAACTAGGTCCTCAATTCGTCTAATAGAGTTAAATGAGAGTTTATAAGAGTTACGATTTTGTT
Source organism: uncultured Rhizobiaceae bacterium (assembly GCA_964427515.1). Classification (GTDB taxonomy): domain Bacteria; phylum Pseudomonadota; class Alphaproteobacteria; order UBA828; family UBA828; genus CAYRUX01. The sequence goes on along the minus strand of CAYRUX010000139.1, from coordinate 3,101 downwards.
TACCTTCCGACCTTAACTGACCAGGGAATATTGCATCTGTGAAACCCAACTTATTGGCTTCTTTGAGCCGGATTGAGTTGTGTCCTACTGGTCGTATTTCACCCGAGAGACCAATTTCTCCATACACTACTGTACTTTTGCTTATGGGGCTATTTCTAATAGACGATACGATTGCTGATGCAACTGCCAAATCGGCTGCCGGTTCAGAGATACGCAATCCGCCAGCGACATTCAGAAATATATCATTTGATTGAAAAGTGAGACCGGTACGAGCTTCGAGAACAGCTAATATCATCCCAAGGCGTCCAGAGTCCCAACCCACGACAGTTCTGCGTGCCGGTGCGGACGATGTTGGAACTACAAGTGCTTGAATTTCTACGAAAATTGGCCTTGTGCCTTCAATTCCGGCAAAGGCAACCGAACCCGATACTTGTTCCCTCCCTGGGTTTAGAAATAGAGCAGAGGGGTCTGGTACTTCACTAAGGCCGTTAGGTGTCATTTCGAAGACACCTATCTCATCAGTAGGGCCAAAACGATTTTTAACAGAACGTATGATTCGAAATTGGTGACCACGATCGCCCTCAAAATAAAGTACAGTATCAACCATATGCTCTAGTATTCTTGGCCCAGCAATTTGACCTTCTTTAGTAACATGTCCTACCATTAGTACTGCAGATTCTGATTTTTTAGCGAAACGTATTAATTCCTGTGTTGCGGCTCGAACTTGTGATACCGATCCAGGGGAGGAATCTAGAGTATCCAGATACATTGTTTGAATTGAATCTATGACAACGATATCAGGAGTCTCTTCAGTCTCAAGACTTAAAAGAATATCTTGCATGCTGGTGGCGGTCGCTAGACGTACAGGTTTGTCAGCTATATTTAATCGATTTGCTCTCAGGCGTACTTGCTCAATTCCTTCTTCTCCTGAAATATAAGTACATGAAATGTTATTTGCTGCGAGAGCGGCTGCCATTTGTAGCAACAGCGTTGACTTACCGATCCCAGGGTCACCTGCTAACAGTATGCTTGAGCCCGGAACTATACCACCACCGATAACTCTATCAAGTTCATCTATAGAGATTATATGTCTAGATAGATACTTGTGTTCCCCTGATAAATTTACAAAAGTTAATCCACTTATGCCGGCGGTGTTATTAGTCTTACGACCGATTTTCGAAGTTCTATCTTCTATTATGCTATTCCAGCTGCCACAGGAGTCACATTTACCTTCCCAGCGTGGCCTAGTCGCGCCGCAGGATTGGCAGATGAATTGAGAGTTTTTGCTGCCCAATGAACCTCCAACCAAAGATGTCTGTTCTGTTACGTGGTTCGTGCTTAAATCATATAGGATATTAAAGCAATAATATCATTCTTAGTATGAATTCGTTTATCAGCAGAAAATAGTTAAACAAGTAACTTCTTTACAAATTACTTAAATGAGACGTCCGGATTTTCACCGTTACGAGAACGGTCGTAATTTGCGAATCTTGTAAGATATTCGTTAAACAGCATTTCGACTTTACCAATGGGTCCGTGCCGCTGTTTTGCTATAATTACCTCGGCTAAGTTGTGTACGCGCTCCATTTTTTCCATCCACTCAGCATGTTCAATGGTTCCATCCTCTGGTTGTTTTCTTGCTAAGTAATATTGTTCTCGATAAACAAACATCACTACATCAGCATCTTGCTCAATAGACCCTGATTCTCTGAGATCAGATAACTGGGGTCTTTTGTCATCACGTTGTTCTACTGCACGAGAAAGTTGTGATAAGGCGATTACCGGAAGGTTAAGCTCTTTGGCAAGAGCTTTTAGACCTTGTGTAATCTCGGATACTTCCAAAACTCTATTGTTTAAGCGAGCGCTACTCGTCGGGCGCATAAGTTGTAAGTAGTCAACAATTATTAATGACAAACCCCTCTGGCGCTTGAGTCTACGAGCTCTTGCTCTCAATCCCGCCACACTCAGCGCTGGAGTATCATCAATAAACAAAGGTAAAGCTTCTATTTCTTGGCTAGCTCGAACTACTTTACTAAAATCAGAATCACTTAATTCACCTCGACGTAACTTTTCAGAAGAAATTTGTGATCTTTCTGCCAGTATCCGCGTAGCAAGTTGTTCAGCTGACATTTCAAGAGAAAAGAAACCAACCCTCGCACCTTTTTCTCCTTGAATATTTCCGTTCTTATTTATTTCTTGCTTAAATATGCTGCTAACATTGAAAGCAACATTTGTAGCCAGTGCTGTTTTCCCCATACCTGGCCGACCTGCGATAATTATAAGATCAGATTTGTGCAGACCTCCTAAAAGCTTGTCCATATCTAGGAAACCCGTTGTTATGCCTGATAGGTTTCCATCTTGTTTGCAGGCCTCTGTAATCATATCGAGTGCAGAGCCGAGAGGGTGACTTAAAGCTTGAAATCCGCCCTCGGTGACGCCATTTTCGGCCAAATTAAATAGTTTTTGTTCTACATTTTCTATTTGAGTAGTTGCACTTTCGTCGATCGATGCATCATATGCATTATTTACGAGATCTTCACCAATATTTACTAATGATCTTCTTAGTGATAAATCCAATATCGCATGCCCGTAATGTTCAGCATTAATAATTGTAACTGCTGATCCAGCCAGTCGGGCTAGATACTGCGCCCCTCCTACGTCACTGAGAGATTCGTCATTCTCAAAGTAGTGTTTAAGGGATACTGGGTCTGCAATTTGGCCTCTTTCGATTAGTTTTAGTACCGCTTCAAAAATTCGTCCATGAACCGGCAAATGGAAATGTGAAGCATCTAGAAATGAGAGAACGTGATTAATCGCGTCATTGTTAATTAAAATAGCGCCTAGTAGAGACTGTTCGGCTTCAAGGTTGTGGGGTGGGGTGCGATAAGCTGACAGCTTTTCCGCGTCTTCATTTATAGCATTTATTGAAGTAGTTCTGACCATACCCCTTTATAACCCAAAGCTACACCACAAGGATACACTAGGGATTAATAATAGCAAAAAAAGACAGGGATAAATTTATGTTAAATACGGGGATAACTTATATTAAAGAGATTTAAATGGGGTGGTTATGTTTCCAATCAAACATATAATTCCTTGTT
>CAYRUX010000138.1:0-5907 GCA_964427515.1 uncultured Rhizobiaceae bacterium | reverse complement strand
AAGACTTACCAGGTTGCTAATGTCTAACCTTGAAGTGTCCTCTGTAAACCGGGTAAAAGCTTGGCTTTCAGATGCGGGTTCTGATGCAGTAATAATCGAGCTAGCAAGAACTGCCCGAAGTGCTGAAGAGGCTGCAAATAGTATAGGTGTGGAGCTTGGGAGTATTGTTAAGTCGCTGGTGTTTTCTATTGAAGGTCGCCCAGTAATGGCTTTGATCTCCGGAGATCGTCGCTGTAATACTGCGGTTTTACCAATAGTATTAGGAATCGACGGAAAGGCTACTAAGGCAAATCCCGAACAAGTAAAAAGAGCTACTGGTTTTTCTATTGGAGGTGTTGCACCAATCGCACATGTACAAACGATCCCAGTAGTGATAGATCAAGGGTTGGATAGGTTTAAGTCCATATTTGCTGCAGCAGGTCACCCATATTTCGTTTTTGAAACAAATTTTAAGGAGCTGTCAGAGTTGACGGGCGGTATAATAAGGTCCGATATTTCAATGGTTTAAGTTAGGTTTATCATTCAAATCTTGTTCCTACGTTGACACTATATGCGGTCAAATTTAAACAGGACTTATCAGAAGCCTTATGATGAAATGTAGGAGGGGTGGCCGAGTGGCTGAAGGCGACGGTTTGCTAAACCGTTATACGGTGTAAAGCTGTATCGAGGGTTCGAATCCCTCTCCCTCCGCCAAACTTTAATGTAAATTAGCTCAGTAATTGGAAACTTTTCATATATTGTATATAATGGGGTTAGTGGAGGTAATAAATGCGTACAAGAATAATTCATCTAATTAATCCTCAGACTGATCAGTTCACGACGAGGCCTATGTATTTTGGCCGTGCTCTATATTCACCGCTGGCTGGTTTGCTGGCGGTTGCCGCGGTTATACCGCAGGATAAATTTGAAGTTGTGATGACAGATGAAAATATTGAAGACATCGATTTTGACTTAAAAGTCGATATGGTTGGAATTTCAGCCATGACAAGCTACGTGAAAAGAGGGTATGAAATTGCCGATGCTTTCCGTGCTCGAGGTGTCCCGGTAGTAATGGGTGGAGTGCACGCGAGTTTTATGCCAGAGGAGGCTCTTGAACATTGTGACGCGGTTGTCATAGGTGAAGCTGAACTAGTTATGCCTAAAGTTATTGAAGATATGGAACAGGGTCAACTTAAAGGAGTATATAGATCAGATAAGCTTCATCCGATGGTTAACATGCCAATGCCTCGTTATGATTTGGTAAAAAAGAACCGTTACGTAAATCGTACTTTCGTTCAAACTTCCCGCGGTTGCCACACGGGATGCACGTTTTGTGCTGAACCGTTAATGAATGGTTTGAAGTTTCGTTATCGACCAATAGATGAAGTAATTCACGAAGTGGAGAATTGTGGACAAAGAACAATTTCGCTCAATGATGCTGATTTCTTTGGCACTGAAGCAAGGCCAAAGGAGGTAATGAAGGCTCTTAAGGGCAGAGGAATTCGTTGGCAGGCCGGGGTTACTAGTAAGTTAGCTCAGAAGGATGAAATGCTTGAACTTGCAGCAGAAAGTGGCTGTTATATGCTTAGTATCGGGTTTGAATCTATTTCTCGAGATACTCTTAAAAGCGTTCATAAACATGTGAACCAACCTGAACAATTTCAAGCGCTCGTAGAAAAAATCCATAGTTATGGGATTATGGTGTTCGGACTATTTATGTTTGGTTTTGACGGTGACGATGAGACGGTTTTTGACGAGACAACGAACTTTAATATAAATGCAAATTATGACATGTGCGCATACTCAGTTCTTACCCCCTACCCAGGAACCTTAACATGGTACCAGATGAAGAAGGCTGGTCAGATAGTATCGTACGATTGGGATTTATATGATCAGGGACACATAGTATACCAGCCTCAGTCGCTCAGTACGGAACAACTTAGAACGGGCCATATGAGAGCCTATGAAAAATTCTATTCTTTGGGTTCAATCGGTCGGAGATTTCCTATAACCGGCTCGCGTAATAGGCTGCATTGGGGTATATTTAACGCTTTTTTTCGTCGAGGTGAAGTTACAGGGCGGTCGTTGAAAAAACCTATAGCTGACGCTACGAAGGCGCCTAAAACAATACCTGTTCCACCAATCTTACCACAGAAAAAAGAGTGGCAGGATATGGTTAAAGAAGGAATTGGCACCATGCCGGTGCCACAGACAGAGAGGCAGCTACGCCAGCAGACCTAGTTGCCACTAGTTAGTAAATAACGCTGTAAAATTTTAAAGCTGTCGTGAGCCGAGCCAATACTTTTAAATGCGGGTAGCTTGTTTGTAAGTATTGGCATGTCCCACAACCTAATATAGCATTCTGTAAATAGAAGTCTTAATTCAAAGCCAGGTTTTTTGGAGAGCCAGTGGATCTTATACATGATGCTGAAATCAATAGGTTTAATGCAGATGGTTTCGTAATATTACGGAATATTATCAGTGGCGTTAAAGCGCGTGAATTAGCAAACCGTTTTGACCCATTATTTAAGGGTGAATTTCAGACTGGATTACAACCAGACGAATGGAATTGGCGTTATAATAGAGATCATCCTTCAGACACTCGGCAGATATGTAACGGTTGGAAGTCAGATCTTTTAATTGCAGAAACAGTACTCAATCCCTCTATAGCTGCTGCCTGCGCAACACTAGGCGGCTGGTCTGGGGCACGGTTGGCACAGGATAATGTGCTCTGGAAACCACCAAATGGAAAATCTATAGGTTTCCACCAAGACGCAAGCTATACAAATTGGGTAGTTCCGGCAGAGATGACTAGCTGTTGGATATCTCTTGATGATTCATCGAGCAATCGGGGAACAATTAATTATGTTCGAGGCTCACATCGGTGGAAAATATCGCCACCTGTAGAAAACTTCCATGGCCCATCTGATCCTTTAATAGAGCTTCAGGCTGCAGCTAGATGTGAGGGTAAGGTACCGGAAATAGTGCCAGTAGAAGTATCAGCGGGAGGTGGTGCAATACATCACGGCCGAACGTGGCACGGATCCTTAGATGAAATTGAAGGGACGGGACGACGTTCATTGGTAATCCATTGTATTTCTAGTGACGCTCAATTTCACAAAGAAAATGTGGGTGCTATATATGGTCGTTACAGACGTGCAGGCAGCTTGCAGTTGGACGAGACCTTTTTCCCAGTACTTTGGACAAAAGATGGAAATCGGTCTACTTTCATAGACGCCTACCTAGTGGGAGGTTGGGGAAGTGTTTAGGACAGACGTAGTGAGCTTTGTAATAAACAGCCCCTTTGCCACTCAATTACTATAAGTCAATTTAACGGGAGATAGGGATAGTTTTATGGCAAATTATGACATAGACCTTTGTTACTTGACAGCCACAGAGGTCATTAACAGATTTAAAGATCGGACGCTATCGCCCGTGGAACTTATGAAAGCCTTAATTTCGCGAGTGGAGGACATAAACCCGACGCTTAATGCCATTACCTATAGATTTTTTGATCGTGCAATCGAGGAGGCAAAAAAGGCTGAACTGAGCTATGGAAAAAGTGATCAAAAGCATTTGAGAGCCTTGGAGGGTGTTCCAGTGGCTATCAAGGATTTTCATCCTGTAAAAGACGAGATTACTACTTTCGGCTCGTATATATTTGATAATTTTCGTCCCACATACACGGCGCCCACTGTAGATAGATTATTGAGTGCTGGTGCTATAATGCACTTTCGTACGACTACACCAGAGTTTGCATATTCAGGTCAGTGTCACAGTCCCCGTTGGGGGATTACCCGTAATCCTTGGAATATAGATTTTGCACCAGGAGGTTCTTCGGGAGGAGCCGGTGCTTCGGTTGCCGCAGGTATGACAACTATAGCTGATGGCACGGATGGTGGTGGATCAATTAGGATACCAGCTTCCGTATGTGGAATTGTTGGTTTTAAGCCGCCATTTGGTCGCAATCCTCTTGATCGCGACCATCCCGGAGAATCTATATTAAAATATGGGCCTATGACACGTAGTGTGGCTGACGCAGCCTTGATGCAAAATGTAATGTCTGGCCCACATATTGAGGATCGATATACATTAGACACAAAAATTACTATTCCAACGACGTTTGAAGACATAAAAGGCTTAAAAATAGCTTTCTCTATGGATCTTGGTTATTTTCCAATTGACCCAGAGGTTCGTAAAAATACCCTAAATACTCTAGACGTTTTTAGGGACTTAGGCTGTGAAGTAACAGAAGTTGATCTCGATTGGCACTGGGACAATCTTAGCCACTGGCTAATACATTGGGAAAGTTTATTTGCAACTGTGGCAAGCCAGTATTTACCAAGGTACCGTTTTCATATGGATCCCATAGTTGTAGGTTTATTGGAACGTGGATTGCGCCATAGTGCGACGGATCTTTATAGGGTAAATCTGCATCGGGGGGAAATGCATACCAAGTTGGCATCAATTATGAAAGATTATGACTGTCTGGTATGTCCTACTACAGCAGTTCCATCTGTTCCGGTTGATCATGACCAGTCTAGTCCTAATTTTGTAATCGAAGGCCAACGTATCGATGCTACCTACGGCTGGTTTCTTACGAACCCCTTCAATTTGACGAGCCAATGCCCAGTAATGTCGGTACCAAGCGGTTTTTCCTCTAGCGGAGTTCAAACGGGCATTCAAATTGTTGGTCGTTACTTTGATGACGTGACGGTATTTAGAGTTTCCTCAGCTTACGAAACGGCCCGACCATGGAATAATGCTCGACCAACAGTGTAAAACGTTCAGTGAGAGAGGGTTTATGACTAATTGGAAAAATCATTCTTTTTGACATTATGGCGTCGATAATTGTACTATAGACTTATGTAGATTGACCCTGTTCCTAGGCGGTCTATTTGCAAAAAAACAACAGATATTATCAATTTAGGGAGAGAGCGTATGCTCGGTTTTTGTTTGAGAAAGGTGAGTTTCGGTATTGCTGCCGTCGCGGGGATTTCCATCGTGCTTGGTAGTTATGCTATGAAGCCTGCTAATGCAGGTGGCACGTTGGTATGGTCAATACCTGCGGCTATGAGTTTAATGGATCCACCGCAGTCGTGTGGTTGGCTCACGAAAAATGCGACGCATATGATTTTCGATGGACTGGTTGAACTGGAACTAGGAAAGCCAGAAGCGCCGTGGGCTACTTTGAAGCCAGCACTAGCGGAGTCCTGGACAATTTCAGACGACGGTTTGGTTTACACTTTCAATATAAGAAAGGGTGTTAAATTTCATGACGGCACCCCATTTGACGCAAATGTAGCAAAGTGGAACTATGATCGTTTTCTGACCCCCGATGCGCCACAATATAGCGAAGTTGCTGCAGCCTATTTAAGCTTCTATGGGCGTTGGGTAGCTTCTCACAGAGTAATCGATGACTACACATATGAAATAATTCTTACGGAACCAAATTACGAATGGTTGCAGACAGGTCAGTCCTCATGTGGTCAGCCAGAAATGATCAGCCCGGCTGCTTATGAGAAATATGGGCCCGAGGATATAGCTATCCATCCTGTAGGCACAGGGCCGTTTAAATTTGTTAGTCGCGAGATCGACGTGATGGTCGTGTTGGAGCGGAATGATGATTATTACGGTAAGCTGGCAAACCTTGATAGGATGATTTATCGGCAGATTACTGATCCAGCCACCCGGATTTCAGCCCTACGGGCAGGTGAGGTTAACATGGTTACCGAACCGACGTGGGATGAGATCGAAAATCTAGTCGATGAGGGATTCCAGCTTTTGTTGCAGCCGAATGTCCCGTCAGTATGGTATGCACAGTTCAATATGAAGCATAAAGATCTTCAGGACGTGCGGGTCAGAAAAGCTATTAATATGGCAATTAATAGAGAGGCTCTTGCCAAAGAAATCCTTCGGGGAACGGGG
>CAYRUX010000137.1:0-31343 GCA_964427515.1 uncultured Rhizobiaceae bacterium | reverse complement strand
TATCAATTTGCAGGCCTATTACGAAACCAAAGAGTTAAATTAGTACAATGTAAAACTATTCCTTTAGCTGTCCCGGACAGTGCTGAAATAATCATAGAAGGTCATGTTAGTTTGGAGGAATACGGGAAGGAAGGGCCCTTTGGGGATCACACAGGTTACTACAATTCTATCGAAGACTTTCCCTACTTTACTGCTACTGCTATTACCATGCGTAGGGATCCAATTTATCTCTCTACTTTTACAGGCCGCCCACCAGACGAACCGAGCATTCTTGGCCAAGCTTTAAATGATGTATTTGTACCTTTACTAATTCAACAATTTCCTGAAATTCACGATTTTTGGTTGCCTCCAGAAACCTGTAGTTACCGAATGGCCGTAGTTTCCATTAAGAAAAACTATCCGGGTCATGCAAAACAGATCATGATGGGCGTTTGGTCATACCTCCGACAATTCATGTATACAAAGTGGATAATAGTAGTAGACGAAGACATAAACACTCGAGATTGGAAAGACGTTATGTGGGCCGTTTCAACAAGAATGGATCCTGAGAGAGATATAACAATTATAAATAACACACCAATCGACTATCTTGATTTTGCTTCACCGCAAGACGGCCTAGGATCCAAGATCGGTCTCGATGCGACAAACAAAATTCACCCAGAGACTAGCCGCACATGGGGCACTAAGATACGTATGAGCGATAAAATCATTGATCTAGTAGATCAAAAGTGGCCAGAGTATGGCCTTCCCGGATCAGGAAAATCAATTTGGAAAAAGTAAATGAACCATGACAAAAACTGCGTTGGCGGAGTAAAATTTTTGAGCGTTTGGGGGTAAAAGCTCATGCTGTTACTGGCATTAAAAAAAGGGGCGTAATATGACATCTAAATCTGCGTTTGTTAGTGGAGCTTCAGGATTCATAGGGGTTAACTTAGTAAAACAACTCGTTTCCTTAGAATGGGATGTCACGGCGATGCACAGAGAACGCTCAAATCTTAAGTATCTTTCTAAATTTCCGGTTCGACGAGTTGTTGGAGATATAACGCAGTTAGAATCTTTATTAAAAATTATGCCTGAAAATACTGATGCTGTATTTCATGTTGCTGGAAACGTAAGTTTTGATTCGGCCGGTGATATTACTCAAGACAGAGACAACATAGATGGTACAAAAAATATGGTTACCTGTTCGATTGAGAAAAATAGTTCTCGTTTTATACACACGTCTTCAGGTGCAAGTTGGGGATTGCAAGACAACATGACTATCACCGAAGAATCACCGTCGAATGTCGAAGATATCCCAATTAATTATTTTCGTACAAAAAAACTTGCTGAAGATGAAGCTCTTGCGGGCCTCAAACGTGGTCTTGATGTAGTTGTGATTAACCCTGCAAACGTTGTAGGGCCTTTCGATAACGTTATATGGGGCCCATTTGTTCAATCAATCTCCAAAGGAAACTTGAAAACAGTTGGTACTGGCGGGGCTTCTTTTTGCCACGTGGAGGAGGTTGCAAAGGCGCATATTAGTGCTTTTTATAGAGGAAATAGGGGAAATAAGTATCTTTTGGCGGGAACCCAAGCTTCATTTCAGGAGGTAGGGGAAACGGTTGCAAATATTATAGGGGCAGAACCACCAACAGCTTCTCCTCAGGGCGATCCTAATATGACGCCTGAAATGTCTAAACTCATGTCTCTTACCCAAATAATAGACTGTTCCAAGGCAATTGAAGATCTGGGCTTTAGATCAGTATCATTGCAAAAGATGTTTTCTGATTTGTGTGCGTGGATGAACAAAGAAGAATTATTAAACTAAATATTTTTGTACTTAATAACCAGTTGTTGACGTAATATATAGAAATTTATCAAATCATACTTTATTAGACGATTTCCCATACATAAGTATTGAGCAAATGATATGCCACCCAATAATCGAGAATCTTCAATATCTCTAATTAATAAGCTTTTAGAAATGGCCAAACAGTCCGATGCAGTTGCAGCCGATGTTGTGTACGTTGAAGACCTCTCATTGACGGCAACTTGTCGTCTAGGCAAAATAGAGACCATAGAACGCTCAGAAGGAAAAGAAATCGGCCTGCGCTTACTCATTGGTCGGAAACAAGCGATAGTCTCCACTAGTGATATGACTGATGTAGCATTAAACGCCCTTGTGGAAAGAGCAAAATCAATGGCTCTAGCAGTTCCTGAAGATCCATATTGTGGATTACTCGAACCACAATTGCTGTCAACCAATTGGCCAAGCCTCGAACTCATAGATCCCGAGGAACCAAAAGTAGAGCTACTAATTGATTGGGCAGAGAGAGCAGAAAGTGCAGCAAGGGAAGTGCCCGGAGTGACAAATTCAGAGGGTGGTGAGGGTAGCTGGAATAATACATATTTTGCCTTCGCAACAACGAATGGGTTTCTTGGCCATTATGATCGTTCACGCTTTACATGCAGCGCCTCCGTACTTGCAGGAGAAGATACAAGTATGGAAAGAGATTATGATTGGTCGTCGACATGTTTTATGGAAGATCTCATTAATCCAGAAACTATAGGACGGCGAGCCGGTGAAGGTGCTGTGAAACGTCTGAAACCCCGCAAAGCTGAATCAGGCAAAGTTCCAGTTGTATACCATCCTCGAGTTTCTGGTGGAATAATAAGACATTTTTGCGATGCTATATCGGGCTCTGCAATAACTAGAGGAACTAGCTATCTGAAAAATAGTTTGAATAAACAAGTATTTTCAAATGATATTAAGATAACTGATGATCCGCATCGTAAACGAGGGTTACGATCTCGACCATTTGACGCAGAGGGTGGTACTACGAAACCTCTACAAATTATCGATGATGGAATACTTTCCACTTGGCTCCTAGATTCCCGAGCAGCCCGACAACTAGGCATGTCTAACACTGGTCACGCAGCAAGAGGTACAAGTAGTCTTCCAACACCTTCCCCATCAAACTTGTACCTTCATGCAGGAGTTTGTAGCCCATCTCAACTTATTTCAGACATAAAAAGCGGATTATATATAACCGAGTTAATTGGTATGGGTGTAAATTCCGTTACTGGTGACTATAGTCGTGGGGCAGCAGGATTTTGGATTGATAAGGGTGAAATAGCTTGGCCAGTAAGCGAGCTTACAGTTGCTGGCAATCTAAAAGATATGCTGGCCAGTCTAACGCCTGCAAATGATCTTTTATTTCAATTCGGTATCGATGCGCCGACGATTCGTATTGAAGGCATGACTGTCGCTGGTCAGTAAAACTGAAAGAATTAATCATTGAAAAAATATTGTATTGAACGAGATCATCCTGATCATAAGCTCCTTTTATCGGCAATACGAAAAGCTGGAAAATGTGCTCAGGAAAGGTTTCAAAGCAGTCAAAAGGTTTGGCGTAAAAGCAAATCTCATCCTGTATGCGAAGCCGACATTGAAACAAACGTTATTCTCCGAGATATATTAATGGGCGAACGCCCTAGTTATGGTTGGTTATCAGAGGAATCCGAAGATAACGCAGAAAGATTAGATCGACAGCGAATCTGGATTGTAGATCCAATCGACGGTACCAATAGTTATTTAAATGGGATTCCAGAATTTGCTGTTTCCGTAGCCCTCATCGAAAACGGTGAGGCTTTAGCCGGCGCTGTATTTAATCCTGCACAAGATGAAATATTCGATGCAACTAAGGGTGGAGGAGCCTATCTCAACAATAAACAAATTTCTGTGACTAACAGATCAACGTTTTCCAACCTTCGAATGCTTGCAAGTCGCTCTGAATACGATGAGTCTGGATGGCCGGAGTGTTTCAACCCTAATTACGTTCGTGCTATGAGTTCGATAGCCTATAAACTTGCTTTAGTCGCAGCCGGTCGATTTGATGCGACAGCCAGCGTCTGGCCAAAAGCAGATTGGGATATTTGTGCCGGATACCTGCTCATCTCTGAAGCGGGTGGTACTATTACTAGCATCGGCGGTAAAAACATGACCTTCAACAGAAAACGACCAATCCATCCGACATGCCTTGCAAGCAATGGTCTGCTGCATAAGGAGTTAATAGCTAAACTTCGAGTATGGGCTGAAAAGTAAAAATTATACCTTGTAAGATATAGATCAAAGCACTGGCAATTTCTCGCATTCCACTTATCATGGTATAATTTTTTTGAAATACTACGAGTCTGAAGTTAAATAGAGCCGAAAGTTGACTGAGCTTTGATCACATTAGAACCAAAACCTCAACCCGCGAGCACTCGCTCTCTCCTCATTCGGCTACTAAGAGAGCATGTACGAAAACACCTGTTCCACCTAATTCTCGCAATGTTATGCATGGCCATTGCAGCCGGTGCCACGGCCGCCATTGCCTATTTAATGGAACCTGTTCTAGACGAGGTATTTATAGATAAAGACCGCGATATGTTGATCTTAATTCCTATAGTTGTCATTGCAGTAACTCTCTTAAAAGGTGGCGCAACTTATTGCCAGGCGGTGTTGATGGCCTTTGTTGGTCAACGTATAATAGCTAATTTACAGTCTTTATTATTTGCACATGTGATTAATTTTGATCTAGCATTCTTTCATGAGACTACATCTGGAAAATTGATCTCACGCATGACTAATGATATTAACCTCATGCGGAATGCAGTTTCTAATGCTTTAACGGGTCTTATAAAAGACTCACTGACCTTAATATTTTTAGTTGCTGTAATGTTCGAGAAAGATTGGAAACTCGGGCTATTAGCGTTTGTAGTCTTTCCCATCGCAGTCTACCCTATTATCCGAATTGGAAGAAGGATGCGCAAAGTATCTACCTCAGCACTAGATGAGCTGGGACGTTTTACCGCACGACTAAGCGAAACTTTTCAAAGCGCTCGCCACGTTAAGGCATACAATATGGAAAAGTTCGAGTGCGAAAGAACCGACAAAATTATAGAAAATGTTTTCCAATTGATCTTTAAAGCTCTCCGCACCCGGTCATTAGCATCACCTATTATGGAAACTTTAGGAGGTATATTTGTTGCGCTCGTAATACTTTATGGCGGATGGCAAGTAATCGAAGCAACATTAACACCCGGTGAGTTTTTTGCATTCGTTACAGCTATGTTGCTTGCTTATCAGCCACTTAAAGCTCTATCTAATTTAAATGTAAATTTACAAGAGGGTCTAGCAGCAACACAGCGGGTCTTTGATATTCTTGATGCTAAACCAAAGATTCAATCCGCACCACACGCACCAGATATAAAAGTCAGCAAGGGCGAAATTCATTTTCATAATGTAACTTTCAAATATGAAACCGGTGTGAATGCTCTAAATAACATTTCATTGCATGTTCCGCCAGGAAACACTGTCGCCCTTGTTGGCCCGTCGGGAGCTGGCAAGTCGACCATTCTTAACCTTATTCCTCGTTTTTACGATGCTAATAGTGGCCATGTAACTATTGATAGCATTGACGTATCGGCTGTCAGTTTGAAATCCCTACGCGACTCTATCGCGCTGGTAAGCCAGGAAATAATTTTATTCGATGATAGCGTTCGTGCAAATATTGCATATGGTCGACTATCTGCAAGTGAAGGTGAAATAGTTTCAGTAGCAAAAAGTGCAGGTGCCCATGACTTTATTGAAAGTCTGCCAAATGGTTATGAAACGAGAATTGGTGAGCATGGAGCAAAATTGTCGGGAGGACAAAGACAAAGAATCTCTATCGCCCGTGCCATGCTCAAAGATGCTCCCATTCTTTTACTTGATGAAGCTACTTCAGCACTCGACCTTGAAACTGAGCGGTTGATTCAACATTCACTTCGCCAGCTTATGAAAAATCGAACTACTTTGTTGATTGCTCATCGCCTTAATACTGTGAAAGAAGCAGATATAATTTATTTTATCGAGAATGGACACGTAATGGAAGCGGGTTCCCACAACTATTTAATGGAAAATAACGGTCCATATGCTCAGCTTTATCTTCTAGAAACACCAGATCCGATTGATAGCAGTCAAAGCACGAAAGTATAAGGAGTCTTACTAATCCACCGTGCTAAAAGTTAAAAGTATAACCAATCACTCATTCTTGCAATCTGTACTTGGTTGGATGGCCGCAAGTTATATACTGCTTGTCTATTTAACAAGCCGATGGGATGAAAAAGGCCGTGAACATGCTAATCTCTTAACAAAAAATGGAGAACCATATATTGCGGCTTTCTGGCATGGTCGCTTATTGATGGCTCCAACTGGCTGGAGGAAAAACGTACCACTTGCGGTTATGATATCTAAACACCGTGATGGCGAATTGATTTCACGTACTGTTAAACATTTTGGCGTGACCACTATAAGAGGATCGACAGCACGTGGAGGAACAAAAGCATTAAGAGACGCGCTCAAAGCAATACAAAAGGGACATAATATTGCTATAACGCCAGACGGCCCTCGGGGGCCTCGTATGAGAGTACAAAATGGCATTATTCTTTTAGCAAAGCTTTCCGGTGCTCCAATTGTTCCAGCGACATATTCTGTTTCGCGTCGAAAACTTTTATCCAGTTGGGATCGTTTCATAATTGCTCTGCCATTTAGCCGCGGAATCTATCTTTGGGGAACTCCAATACACATTGCAAATGACGCTAACGAATCTGCTTTAGAGGCTGCGCGTATTAAGTTAGAAAAAAGTATGAACATACTTACTGAGGAAGCTGATCGACAAATGGGAGTGGAATTAATAACTCCTGAAAGAACAGAAAATTGATGTTACGATATCTAATGTCTCCGATGGTTTATCGCGGCATCAGCCACGTAATTACTCCCGCTGCCAAACTATGGTTGCTGCACCGTAGAAATATTGGCAAGGAGCCCTCTGAACGTATAGGCGAGCGTTTTGGATGCGCATCGCGTCAACGCCCAAAAGGAATTTTAATCTGGGCACATGCCGCAAGTATTGGTGAAACACTCTCAATTCTGCCTATTTCCCGTAAATTAGAGGAAAAGGGTTTCAATGTTTTAATCACGTCAGGAACAGTAACATCTGCCAATGTATTGGAGACAAGGCTCCCCAAAAATATAACCCATCAATTCATACCAGTTGATCTTCCATTTTCTGTTAAACGTTTTCTCAATCATTGGCAGCCAAATTTGGCAATGTTTGTTGAGTCTGAATTCTGGCCTAACCTCATTTTAGAGACTACATCCCGATCTATACCCATGGTTTTAGTAAATGCGAGAATGTCTGAAAAATCCGCAAGACGTTGGAAGTCTATGCCAAAATTAATATCACCTTTACTTGAATCTTTTTCTTCAATTCTTGCACAAAGTGAAATGGACGGCGAACGACTAAAATCAATTGGTGGAAAAAATATCCAAATAGGGGGCAATATTAAATATGATGCCCCCCCACTAAGTGCTGATAAAGACTCGTCCATAACGCTTTTAAATTACCTTGGGAGTCGACCTTGCTGGCTTGCCGCGAGTACACATATTGGAGACGAAATTTTAGTTGCCGATGCTCATCAAAAATTATCAGCTAAATTTCCAGAACTGTTAACTTTAATTGCACCCAGACACCCCAACCGAGCAAAAGCAATTGGAGAAATTCTCCAGTCTAGAGGATTGAGTTGTGCCTTTAGAAGCAAAGGTAATAAAATCAATACAGATACAGATATCTATATCGCCGACACACTCGGAGAAATGGGTCTACTTTATACTGTGCTGGAGATAGTTTTAATTGCAGGTTCGTTTGATAAACATGGTGGTCATAACCCTATAGAACCAGCTCTACTAAATAATGCACTGCTAGCTGGACCAGACATGAAAAATTTTGAGGATGCCTGCATATCCTTAGAAGGTGCTGGAGCTCTTTCACGTGTTTGTCATAATGAAGACCTTATCAAAGCTTTAGAAACCCTTTTAAAAGATAGTGATTTACGCAAACAAAGGGCAAAATTGGCTTTAGAAATAGCACAAACATTTGGTGGTGCTAGCAATACTGCATTCGAAGTTATTCTGGATCATCTCAAGCTGGCTGGGAGCAAAGATGAGAACGCCTAATTTTTGGAGTCAAAATAAAGGAGGTATCAGAGCGCGCATCTTAGACCCTATTGCCCAATTTCTTAACTTACTATCTAACGCAAGAGATGAGTTTGTGAAACCAACAAGAGTAAACGCACTCGTAATTTGTGTGGGCAACCTAGTAGCTGGCGGTGCCGGCAAAACACCTACTGCGATATCTATAGCCCTGCTTCTGCGTGAAAAGGGAATTAGTGTAGATTTCTTAACCCGTGGATACGGTGGTACGGAACAAGGGCCTGTTCAAGTAGACCTCCAAAGGCACAGCGCCAAAGAAGTGGGTGACGAACCAATTTTACTAGCGCGTATCGCACCAACTTGGGTTGCACGCAATAGAATTTTAGGGGCGAACTTAGCTATATCAGAGGGTGCTAAAATCCTAATCATGGACGATGGATTTCAGAATCCATACCTGTATAAAGATTTTTCTATCATTGTGATAGACGGCGGATTTGGCGTTGGAAACAATCGCCTGATACCTGCCGGCCCCTTACGGGAAACAATTTCAAAAGGACTTCCGCGGGCGGACGCAATTTTACTAATAGGCGAGGACGAAACTGGTATTTCGGATATTATAAGCGACTATCAGTTGCCTAGATTTCAGGCCAAACTATTACCAACCCTGCAATCTAGTAAATTACGCGGACAATCGGTGGTAGCTTTCTCTGGAATTGGGCGACCAGAAAAGTTTTTTTTCACTCTTCGTGACATCGGTTGTACAATTATCAGGAGCATTTCATTTGCCGATCATCATCGTTACAAACCTGACGAAATTATGAAATTATTAGAATACGCAGACTCAAAAGGAGCAATTCCTGTTACCACGGAGAAAGACTGGGTTCGTCTACCGCCCGATACCCAGCCTATGATTCAATCAATATCAGTCAATTTGGAATGGGAAAACTCCAATGGACTTCTCAATTTAATTAATCCCATTCTTATCAAGAATAGATTTTAGCATGTCAAGCAACAACCGCTCAAAATTTTTACGTTACGCAATAGAGGGATTAGCTGTTTATATTTTATTTCGTTTATTCGGCATATTACCTTTAGCAACCGCTTCAGCATTAGGTGGTACAATACTAGGATTTGTTGGTCCGCTTCTACCAGTAAATAAGAGAGCCCAACTTAATCTGTCGCGCGCAATGCCCGATTTAGAACTATTAGAAGTCAATAAGATTATCAGACAGATGTGGAGAAACCTTGGAAGAGTAGCTGGCGAATATCCACACTTGCACAATCTAAAAAGCATGCCACACAGTGACCGAATTGAACTGGTTGGAAATGAACATCTTAAAACAATCAAGAATCTGGATGGTGGTTCTCTACTCTTTACTGGACATATTGGAAACTGGGAAATACCTGGTATACCAATAATCAAGGCCGGACTTCCCATAGCTTTTGTGTATCGAGCACCTAATAACCCATATGTAGACCAGCTTATTTCTAAAACAAGGTTCAAGGGCATTACAGATAATGCTTTTCCAAAGGGCTCCTCAGGTGCACGTGAAATTATCCGACAGTTAAAAAATGGAGGATATGCCGCTATGTTAGTGGATCAAAAAATGAACGACGGCATTTCTGTTCCGTTTTTTGGAATTGAAGCTATGACAGCACCGGCTCTTGCTCAACTTGCGTTTAAATATAATCTGCCGGTCTGGCCAGTTAGAACCCAACGACTGGATGGCTGTCGTTTTCGTGTGACAATCTATCCTAGTTTAAACTTTACTCGAACTAACGACTTAAAAAGGGATATTAGTAGCGCAATGACCCAAGTGAATTCTATCCTTGAAGAATGGATACGTGAGCAACCGGGTCAGTGGTTATGGCTTCACAATCGTTGGCCATAAGAACATTATTTTTTTCGTTGGATGGTTTATCTTTCAAAAGCAATTGGGGGTCTAGTCTCTGCTCAAACCAATTTATGCGCCAATCAAGATGAGCACCTGTAACCCTGCCAGTCGCGCCAACTGCACCAATAATTTGGCCTTTTTCTATTTTATCATTTTCATTAACGCATATTTTACTCAAATGTAAAAAAGAAGAACTAAGACCAAATCCATGATCAATAATGACGGTTCCGCCTGAAAAATAAAGATTAGATTTGGCCATTCTAACTACACCACCAACAGGCGTCCTAACAACCGTCCCCACAGGTGCAACAATATCTATCCCGTAATGTGGTTGGCGAGATTTACCATTTAGTATTCTTTGACTACCGTATACTCCAGAGATAATTCCGTACACAGGCCATTCAAATGTTTCTAGAAAATAGGTTGTATTCGTATCAAAAGCTCTAGCCAATCTGACTTCACTATTTTCTCGATTTATACGGTTTAATACATCAGACGAGGGTGTAACCAGATTTTCAGGCAAACCATCAATCCGCTGAACATTATATTCTCTTGGGATTAGGTAAAATGTTTGAATTTCTTTTTCGCCACTTGGGAATAGTAATATAATTTTAACGTTAGGAGTCGCGTTGCGACCAAATCCAAAGATAAATTTTCCCGAGGCCGAAACTCTAACTCTACGATCATTTACGATTATTTTTACCTCTGGTGGCGCCACTCCAAAAACTAATCCACCCTGAATAAAATCTCCTTTTAACTGAAGCGGTTCAGCTTTCGAAGAAGAGCCATCACTTATTACAAATAATAAAACTATTAGAATGACTGAAATAAATTTCATAGAAGGGAACCTTGTTTATCATCAGCCTTACCTCCGCTACTACTTTGTTTAACGGGATTACTCTCATCACCAACAACGGCGACAACCTCGCCATCATGAAACTTAATATCTATGCTCATACCACTTTTAATATATTTTGTAGAAGTTAAAGCTTTCCCTTTGTCATCACGAACCAATGAAAAACCCCTTTCTAAGATACGCTCATATGAGAAATTATCGAGCAATCTGGATAAAAGTTGTTTTTTTTCACTAAGCTGGCACTGAAGTCGCGAAATTCCAGCAGCCAAACGTGCGCCTTCACTATTAACCTGTTTAATGCCCTGGGTAATCTGTAATTCTATAGCCCTTGGTTGAATTTCAGCGACAATAAGATCCAACTCTCGCTGCCTCTCCATTAAAGATTGTCGAGGCTTTGGTAACTGGTAGTCCAACTTCTCTATCCAATCTTTGCGTGTTCGCAGATCAGATCGAATTGAATACGAGAGTCGCTCAATCCTATCGTCCAAATGCTGAATGGCATTAGTTAGCAGTGACCGAGCATCAGGCAAACCCCGCCTTAAACCGGAAAGGTCATTATAATTATTTTCTAGCATACGCCGAACAGAAGAAATTAACCTGCTTTCCTGACCTATTAAACCTTCGATGAGCTCTACTCTTACTGGTACAACCATCTCTGCGGCTGCCGTTGGTGTTGGAGCTCTAAGATCAGCTACCATATCTAACAACGTTAGATCAGTTTCATGGCCAATAGCTGAAATGACGGGGATGGAACTATCTGCAGCGGCCCGCACTACAACTTCTTCATTGAAAGCCCATAGATCCTCAAGGCTACCTCCCCCGCGAGCAATGATTATAACGTCAGGTCGTTTTTTCGGTTTCTCAGTATTAAATGAGTTAAACCCGTCTATGGCCTGTGCTACCTCTTCAGCAGCTCCCTTACCTTGAACTAAAACAGGCCACATTATGACATGACTGGGGAATCTTTCAGAAATACGGTGTAATATATCCTGAATTACAGCTCCGGTCGGAGAGGTTATAACTCCAATAGTTTCAGGTAAATAGGGAATAGGACGTTTTCGAGATTGATCGAACAGTCCTTCCTCCACAAATTTCTTTTTTCGATCCTCTAGTAATTTGAGAAGTGCGCCTTCACCTGCGATTTCTAAATCTTGTAAAACCAGTTGATAACGAGAGCGAGCCGCATAAGTGGTTACTTTACCAATCGCAATTACTTCTAAACCATCTTCAGGAAACAGTACTAACTTTTCAGCGACACTCCGCCAACAAACAATATCAATCAAAGAATCTTCATCTTTAAGAGCAAAATACATATGCCCAGAAGCAGCGCGCTTAAAACCTGAAATTTCCCCGCGAACTCGCACCCAGCTAAAATTATCTTCCACCAATTGCTTCAGTGAGTAAGATAATTCACTAACGGAATAAGGTTCATTATTACTTGGCAAGTTATTTTTGGTATAATTAACCTTCATTATAGCCCACTAAATCCTTTATGCTAAAGGTAACAACTATATCAAACATAACAAACGGTGATTATGAAAGTTTTAGTTATTGGTTCGGGTGGAAGAGAACATGCATTATGCTGGAGTTTATCCCACTCTGAAAGAGTTAGTAAAATTTACTGCGCCCCAGGCAATCCAGGTATCTCAGATGAAGCTACATGCGTGGATCTAGATATTATGGATTTTGACGGTATTTTGGCATTTTGTATTAGCCAAAGCATTAATTTTGTCGTGATTGGTCCAGAAGCGCCCCTCGTTGGAGGCTTAATTGATAGACTTGAAACTGAAGGTATAGCTTCGTTCGGGCCGAGCGCTGCTGCTGCCAAGCTTGAGGGTTCAAAAGGCTTTATGAAAGACCTTTGCAAACAATGTGGCATTCCGACTGCCCGCTATAAACGCTTTTCATCTTTTGAAACCGCAAAGACATATATTTTGAATGAACGTATGCCAATCGTGATCAAGGCTGACGGTTTGGCAGCAGGAAAAGGTGTAATTATTGCAGAAAGTGTTGCCGATGCTTTGGCAGCTACAAAAGATATTCTTGGCGGAATGTTTGGGCCTGCCGGTACTGAAGTCGTTATAGAAGAATTTTTGCCAGGTGAAGAAGCTAGCTATTTAGCACTTGTTGATGGAACTAACATTTTACCACTAGAAACCGCACAGGATCACAAGGCTGTAGGCGAGGGTGATACTGGGCCAAACACTGGAGGTATGGGCGCCTATTCACCAGCCCCAGTAATGTCGGAAGAACTTTGCAATGTTACGCTAAATACAATAGTAAAACCGATAGTCGCTGCCATGGCAGCAAACGGGACACCCTTTAAGGGCGTATTTTATGCCGGACTTATGATTTCAAATGGCACTCCTAAATTACTGGAAGTAAATGTGCGATTTGGGGATCCTGAATGCCAAGCAATACTATTTCGGCTAAAGTCCGATCTTTTCACTATGCTTCAGGCAACTTGGCAGGGTGCTTTAAGTACTATTTCCGTAAAATGGTCTACTCAGGCTGCATTATGCGTGGTGATGGCGAGCCAGGGATACCCCGGATCATATATTAAAAATTCGCGAATAAACATTCTAGACACCGCAAAATCGTTAGAAGACATAAAAATATTTCATGCTGGCACTGCCTTTGAGGGTGATAAACTTGTTGCAGTTGGTGGTCGAGTTCTAGGTATTACAGCTTTAGGACAAAATATTCTTGCTGCGCAAACTAGAGCATATGAAACGATTAGGCACATTAAATGGCCTAATGGATTTTACAGAAAAGATATAGGCTGGCGTGCAATACAAGGGCAGTGATGGCCTTACCCCCCATTCGAACAAGGGTTTGCCACAACTTCAGTCACCGTTTTGAATAAAAAAATTCCCTTAGCATGTTGGCCGAACGATTTTCATATAAACCTCCATAAATTTCCGGCTTATGGTTGCAGCTTGATTGATAAAATATTCTGGCTCCGCTCTCAACTCCTCCCCCTTTGAGATCTAACGCACCAAAATATAGCCTCCTAATACGAGCGAAAGAAATTGCTTGCGCACACATTGGACAGGGCTCCAAAGTAACATAAAGATCGCAGTTAATTAAACGTGGAGACCTAAGCTTATAACTTGCTCTTTGTATCGCTATAAGCTCAGCATGTGCCGAAGGATCATGATGCGTTTCAACTCGATTACCACCAACAGAAATGACTTCGCCAGATGAACTATCAACCACTACCGCCCCGACAGGCACCTCTCCTATTTCTTCTGCAAAGATCGCTTCTGCAAAAGCTAGCTCCATGTATTTACTGGTATTTTTATTCATTAGATTTAGATTCTGTATTTAAACCAAGATCGTCAAGGACATACATTGCACTTGGTAGATAAGACTCGTAAATTAATAAATATGAAAAAGCGCAATTCTCTTCCAATTATTGGACTCACACTGGATCATGAACAATCTGGTGGTTACTCTAAATACCCTTGGTATGCTATCAGAGAAAACTATTTTCGTGCAGTTGTATCATCAGGCGGACTTCCAATAGCACTCCCACACGAGCCCGATAAAGCTATTGAATATGTAAGACTAATTGATGGACTGATTGTTACTGGCGGAAATTTTGATATTAGCCCTCATATATTTGGCGCAAATTCAAAACATAATACTGTGAAAACCAAAGATAGAAGAACGGCTTTTGAGCTTACTCTTGCCAAGCATGCTCACTTATTAAACTTACCCACATTGGGTATATGTGGGGGAGAACAACTTATGAACGTTGCCTTGGGTGGCAGTTTAATTCAGCATATACCGGATACTTTTGCACATTCACTAGAGCATGAACAAAAAGCTCCGCGTCATCTAGCCGGCCATTCAATAAGCATTAAGCGCACTAGTTTATTATATACAATCACTAAAAAGCTAAAAATGAACGTGAACAGCGCCCATCACCAAGCGGTGGACAAACCTGCATCGGACTTAAAAGTAAACGCATTGGCACCTGACGGTGTAATCGAGGGCATTGAAGATCCAACTAAACGTTGGTTCATTGGAGTTCAATGGCACCCTGAATTCGAAATTGACTCTGCTGATATCCGTATATTCAAATCGTTTCTAACAGCCTGCAGAAAAGTCTCAGAAGTGCTGTAGTTATGCCAAGAACGGAAAACGAACAAAAGCGGATAGCCAAGTTTCTCTCTAGGGCAGGGATATGCTCGAGACGCCAAGCTGAACAATTGATATTAGATGGTCGTGTCTCAGTAGATGGAAAGATTCTGGATACACCAGCCTTTATTGTGAATAAAGAGAGTTCGGTTTTGGTTGACGGCAAGTTGGTTTCAGAAAGCAACTTACAAAAACTGTGGCGTTATCACAAACCGCGTGGCCTCCTTACCACTCATCACGACCCTCAAGGCCGAGACACAGTATTCTCAAATCTTCCAAATGACCTTGGTCGAGTAATATCTATTGGACGCTTAGACCTAAATTCAGAGGGCTTATTAATGCTGACAAATGATGGAGAGCTATCAAGATACCTTGAAAAATCAAATTGGCAGCGTAAATATCGAGTTAGAGTTTTTGGGAGACCAAACATAAAACAATTGAATGCATTATCTAAGGGTATCACGCTAGATGGAATAAAATACAAAGGCATAAAAGTTGAAATAACCTCAGAAAAGGGAAGTAATGCGTGGCTTGAAGTAACCCTAACTGAAGGAAAAAATAAAGAAATCCGGAAAATTTTTTTACACTTTGGCCTCCAAACTAATCGTCTGATTCGAATAGCTTACGGACCTTTCCAACTTGGCTCTTTAAAACAAAACGAAGTATCACGCGTATCACCTAAAGTGATACGTGAACAGATTGGAAATTATGCTAAGGATAATTGGAGGTAGTCGCCGTACTCGGCGCTTAGGAGCACCTATCGGTCGAAAGGTAAGACCGACATCAGAACGTGTACGTGAAGCAATATTCAATATACTTCAACATAACAACCTTTCTGGTCAGTCACTAAAGGGAGCCAAGGCTCTTGATCTGTTTGCTGGCACGGGGGCATTAGGTCTTGAAGCGCTCTCTCGAGGAGCAAACTATGTGACGTGTATAGAAAATGACCGTGCAGCCATAGCTTGTATCACAAAAAATGTAGAAACTCTCGGCTTTGAGGCTCACGTTAATATTATTCAGGCTGACGCAACTAATCTTCCAAAAGCACATCCTGAATTTGATTATGTGTTTCTTGACCCTCCTTATGGGCACGGATACTCGACTCCGGCTCTGTGTTCTATAGACCAAGGTAAATGGCTAAAAAACGAAGCGATAGTAATATTAGAAAGTAGTGAAAACGAAGTACCTAATATTCCTTCATCGTATGAAAGCTTAAAGTGCCGAGTTTATGGTACAACGACGATTCATATACTTAGGTATATAGGGTCATCTACGCCCAAATAATCTTTCTATATCCTTAAGTTTAAGTTCGACGTAAGTTGGTCGCCCATGATTACACTGGCCAGAATGGGGAGTTGCTTCCATTTGTCTTAAGAGTGAATTCATCTCCTCAGCTTTAAGTTTTCTCCCTGCCCGAACACTCCCATGACACGCTATGCTAGAGCATACCTCCGATAATTTCTCATTTAGCGATATACTTGCTCCAAATTCGACCAACTCCTGAGCGAGATCGAAAATTAGTCCCTTAATGTCTCCTTCACCAAACAAATCTGGTATCTCACGCACTATAATCGCACCCTTCCCAAACTGCTCAAATACAAGGCCTAGTTCAGAAAATTCGTCTGTCCTTAACACCAATCGATGTATAGCAGCCTCTTCAAGTTCAACTACTTCAGGCAGCAAGAGCATTTGACGCGATATATTTCCCGAAGCAAGCTCCGACTTCATTCGCTCAAAAACTATCCGCTCGTGAGCTGCATGTTGATCTACAATTACGAAACCATCTTTAGTTTGCGAAATAATATACGTTTCATGAACTTGACCACGAGCAGCCCCAAGAGGAAATTCATGCAGATCTTCGACTAATTCCTCAATAACCTCACCGCTTGGTGCATTGAATGGTTGATTGTAGTTGACGGTATTAAATTGACCACGAGAACTAGCGGGATATCTCGTTTGAGAAATATCAGTTATTGACCTTTGAGCACTAGCTGCATCAGCGAAACTTTGTTGTTGGTTTTCAACCTTTGTTGCATTAAGAACTGCTTTTGATGAGTTTGTCGAGCTTCGATGGCCTTCCCTCTCAAGAGCCAGCTTAATTGAACTGACAATCAAACCCCTTACCAGACCAGGATTTCTAAATCTTACTTCAGTTTTTGCAGGATGCACGTTGACATCAACTTCTTCTGGGGGAAGTTCTACAAACAGTGCTAATAAAGGATGGCGACCACCACTTAAAAAATTTTGATATGCACCTCTAATCGCTCCAGTCACCAGTTTATCACGAACTGATCTCCCATTTACAAAAAAATATTGCTGAACTGACGTCGATCGATTAAATGTTGGAATGCTAATATAACCGGTTAACCTTACACCCTCTCTCTCTGCTTCCAGCTTTATAGAATTCTCAGCAAAGCTGCGTCCTATAATTGATGAAATACGAATTAGATTTTTGTCGACTAAGTCACTCTCTAAGGGTAATCGAAAAACTTCTCTCTCTCCGTCCATAAGAGAAAAAGAAATATTATCGCGAGCCATTGCAAGACGCGACAACATATCCGATATATGCCCTAATTCCGTACGCGCTGTTTTTAAAAATTTTAAACGAGCTGGAGTTGCATAAAATAAATCATTTACACTTACTGTAGTACCACCCAACCTGGCCGCCGGAATTATATCACTTAAAACTCCCGCTTCAGTTGAAAGAGACCAAGCATTTTCCGAATCACTTTTCCTACTAACAATTGTTAAACGACTAACAGAAGCTATCGACGGCAATGCTTCTCCTCTAAAACCTAAGGTATTGATTTTACTTAACTTATCCTCAGAATCTAATTTGGAAGTGGCATGCCGAGAAAGTGCTAATTCTAATTGACCTTCGTGTATACCCTCACCATTATCGACAACTTCTATTTGAGCACTCCCACCTTCCCTTACAGAAACATCAATTTGTGTCGCGCCTGCATCTATAGAGTTTTCCACCAGCTCTTTTACTACTGAAGCAGGCCTCTCAATAACTTCGCCAGCTGCAATACGGTTAATTAAACCATCAGGTAGCAACCTGATACTCATTTTGAAATCCGCCACAAATATTCTCTAGCTAACTTCTTTCCTCTCTCCACGGCTGGTTGATCAAAAGGGTGGGTCTCGGTCGTTAAAGCAACTAGCACCGTTTCCAACATAAAATGCATCATCAACGCACCAACTGTAAATTCATCTACTTTTGAAAGAACAATTTCACGCACTGGCCGACCAGCAGTTACTAGTGCATCCTTAGTAGCTTTTGCTTCAACAGCTATTACTTCAGATAAATTTCGACCTGATAGGTATTTTGTTTCAGCTATTTCTGCTAAATCTTTTCTAATTCTGTGCCCTCCCGTTTCAGGTTCCACACTGATAATTGTAACTATTTTATCCGGGGGACCATCAAGGTAAAGTTGGAGTTGACTATGCTGATCAGTAGCTCCACGAGCAACTACTGGTGTTAACCCCCTACTGCTTTTACCCAGTGATTCTGCCCAAAGCTGACAAACCCAATGCGAAAAATATAGAAGTCGGTCGTCATACGGCATAATAACAGTAGTCGAAATCTTAGGACTTATCGCGTGAATCATTGCAGCACTCGCTATTGGGGCAATCTCCGATGGATCAGCAACCTCCATGATAGAGTCTAATATCTCATTCCCACCTTCTCTTATCTTCTCTATATCTAATCCAGCAACCATGGCGGGCAACATGCCAACTAGCGAAAATACAGAGAATCTACCCCCTAATTTTGGATCATGATCTAAAATTACAATCCCCTTATTTAAGCCAATGCTCCTGAGCGGACTTTCTCCTGGCTCGGTTATAAACAAAAATTGATCTGGATCCGCATTATCTAATGCTAGCAGGGTTTGGGCTATGGTTTCCAGCGTAGACCCCGATTTTGATACCACTAAAAAACCAGTATCCGATGTTTGCGCTAATTCTACAGCAACCTGATTCGCATCTAGATTATCGAAGTAGACCAATTTTATTTTTGACCTACTTGCAGTAGACCGAATTGCAGTTAAAGCTTGTGCACCCAATGATGCACCACCAATACCAATAACAACAAGTTTTTTAAAGCGCTCACGAAAGTCATGTGCGTATTTCTTTATAACGGAAATATCCGAGTTATTTCTTGAATATTTGAGAAATGGCTGACTATCTTTTTCAACCCAATCTCGAATTACCAACTGTGAACTTGTTATTTGCGATAATGATTTTGAGAAGTCAGCTTTGGGCCCAGACTCACTAAAAAACCTAGGTATAAAACAATTGGTTAAAAACTGTTTATATCTCATCACTCTAATATCGAACCTAAAGCCCGCTAGTCTCTAGATTATCTGGATTTCCAACCACGACTACATGTAATTGTTTCGAATTCAAAAGGTGCTTAGCAACATAGTGTACATCTTTTTGAGTTACTCTTTCGATCAAATTATTCCTTTCCCTAAGATAATTGATTCCCAATGACTCTAGTTGCATATGTGTCAAAATCTTCGAAATTTTAAATCCACTATCAAAACGCAATGGGAAAGCGCCTGTAAGATATTTTTTAGCTGCCAATAGCTCTTCTTCACTTACACCCATTTCAACCATCTTATGTATCTCAGATCGAATTATCGATAATACTTGTGAAACAGCATCATTTCGAGTGGACACATTTCCCAGATAAAGCCCGCCATGTTTTAGAGGCAAAAGATAGCTGTATACAGAATACGCTAGCCCACGCTTTTCCCGGATTTCTTGATATAATCGGGACGAGAAACTTCCACCACCTAAAATATGATTCATTATATACGCAGCATAAAAGTCTGGATCATTTCTTTTGAGACCAGGGAGACCAAACGCCACAACACTTTGCGTAAGTGGCATTTGAATTATTTGTGTATGCCCTTTATCTGGAAATTTAAAATCTTTTATCCTAGAAACTGAAGAAGAAATATTTAACCCTATTAAAGCACTATCAATTAATCTAGCAATTTCATTTGCAGGAATATTCCCGGCTACGCCGACTACTAAATTATCTAATGCTAAATGCCTGTTAACCCACATTTTTAGATCATTAGAAGTAATAGCTTTAATACTCTCTTCTGTTCCATCAATGACCCTACCGTAGGGGTGGTTTTGAAAAGTATCTTGGTACCACCTTTGACCCGCGATAATACGTGGATTGTGTTTCTTCTCAGCTATAACATTAAGTATTTGAGAGCGAATTCTATTAACCGCTTCTACTTCAAAATGTGCGTCTTTCAGTGCAAAACCAAGAAGAGAGAAGGCCTTTTCGCTGTGTTTGGTTAGTGTTTGAAGACTGATGCTAACAAGGTCATGTGATATATCTTTACTAAAACTAATTCCCCTATCGGCGAGAGCACGCCGAAACTCTATGCCATCTAATGACCCTGCTCCTTCATCCAGTAACGCTAAAGCAAAATTGCCCAAGCCAGATCTATTTACTGGATCGTTTGCACTGCCTCCACGAAATCCCAAAGTCACAGATATTACAGGTATACTTGGTTCCTTAACATACCAAATCTCGATACCACCAGGCGAGACTATACGATCAACTTGGGCAAACTGATTACTAGCCATTAAGTTCCCGGGCTCAAATATAACCGCATTACCCAATACACATACGCCTAGGATAAAAATGCACCAATTTTTTAGTAAACAGGCCATTATATACTATTCATCCTCTTTGGACGGCAGCAAATATCCGGTAACAGAGCCTTCCTTGCGAAGTGTTTTTCTTGCTGTAGATATTATTTGAGTGCGGGTAATTGCCTCAACTCGATCCGGCCAGGTCTCAATATCATTAACAGTGAGTCCTAGACTTAAAGCTCGGCCAAAAATCTGTGCAGCTGCATAAGGATTATCTAAAGCTAAATAAATTCCCGTTTGAAGTCGTGCTTTGGCAGACGAAACTTCTTCTTTACTTGGGCCCTTAAGAAGAAGTTCTTCGATTACCATATCCAGTGCTATCTCCAATTCTAAAATTCTGACGCCAGAAAGTGCCTCGCAATAAATAAAAAAACGACCATAATCTTTGGTATCGGATTGATAAGAAGTGCCAGCCCACGTTGCTAGTGTATTTTTCTCCACCAGACTTTTGTAAAGGCGACCAGTAGATGCCCCGCCAAGAATTTCTGCAAAAAGTCCTAAAGCTAAAGCATCATTTAAGTCACTTGCTCCGGCTGCAAGATAGCTTCGAGTAATTGAAGGATTTACTACTCGTTCATGTATTAAACTTACCTTTCTAGCACTTCGGTGTGGTGGTTCTATAGGTCTTATTGGTGTTGAAAATTCTAAAGGAGAAATAGCCCCATAATATTTTTCTGCAAGAGGCCTGAGCTCTTTTATGGTTATGTCTCCGGAAACAATGAGGACAGCGTTAGCTGGTGAATAAAATTTCTTATAAAATTTAATCGCGTCTTCATGAGATAAATTTTCAATCTCATGTCTCCAACCAATGATAGGAGTGCCATAAGGATGACGCAAGAACTGGGCAGATCCCATCTGTTCTGATAATAATGCTGCGGGCTGATTATCTGTTCTTGTACTCCTTTCCTCCAACAACACACCTTTCTCCGTACCTGCTTCTTGTTCATTCACCACCAAACCACGCATGCGGCCTGCTTCTAACTTCATAACTACTTCTAACCTATCTCTCGCTACTCTTTGAAAATACGCTGTATAATCCCATGATGTAAATGCGTTTTCCTGCCCCCCATTTTCTGCCACGATGCGAGAAAATTCGCCTGATGGTAGTTTGTCTGTACCTTTAAACATTAGATGCTCAACAAAATGTGCTAAACCAGATTTTCCTATCGGATCATCCGCTGAGCCAACTTTATACCAAAGCATATGTGTAACGACCGGCGCACGGTGATTAGGTATCGCTACGACCTGCATACCATTTTCAAGAACAAAATACTGGGAATTAAAAATGTTCGCTTTTAGCGGGTTTGAAATAAAATGTATTAACGTAAGTGCAGCAAATAGAAATGCTGTTATAAATAGTTTTTTAAGACAGTCTGCAAAGTAAGTATTATAAGGATAATTTTCTTTTTGCACTTGTTTAAAAAACACCTTCAAATATTGATTTCTCACGACGTTTAACAATTGGTACATTTCCAGAGTTTGGAGGTAACCCTAAAGCCGAATTTTCTCTTAAACGCTGGGCTTCAAGAGACGAATTAATGACCTCGCCTTTAAGCTCATTTTCATTTCGCCAGAATAATAAGGCCTCAAAAAAGCTCTCACTTTCTTGCGCATAAATTGTGAATTCCTCATCAATTAACTTCTTCATATCCGGATTAACATTCAACGCACCTGCTTTACGAAGTAAAGCATGCTCACCTTCTGAATTAGGCTTCATTTTCAAATCATTTGTAGTGCCAAACACCTGTTTTTGCGCCTGAAGACTAATAGGTTCTTCTCGCAAGCCCGATGCCCCTAACTCGGGAGGTCGCAAAGAATAGTCAGGCGGTACTGTCAACGGGGGTGTGCGAACAACAGCGAACTCGTCTGGTGGACTTTTCCCAAATCCAAGAGTATTACCTGGGCCTCCACACGCACTAACTACGACCATAAAAAGCGCGAAAAACGCCATATAGACGCAAGATAAATAATGTTGAGGAAATATTTTACTAAAAAAATACAACATCGTAACTATTTAGGCGTTTTTGACGGTTTCGACAACCCATCGATAAACATGATTAATACTCCGATAGAAATAGTTGCATCAGCAATGTTAAAAGCTGGCCAATGCCAATTTGCAACATGAAAATCAATAAAATCAATTACCCAACCAAGACGCAAACGATCAATTACATTCCCTAATGCGCCCCCAATTATAAGCCCTAATGCTACTACGACCCAAGTACGTTTGGAACGTATCATCCAAAATGCAAGACCAGCAGTAATAATTAGGGAAAATACTGAAATTACCCATACCCCTAAATTGCTATCACTTTGAAACAATCCAAAACTTACCCCACTATTTTGTACTGGGGTAAGATTGAGAAAATCTGTTAGACGAATGTAGGTAAATGGGTTCCAAAGATAATCGTGAGCTATCCACTTTGTTAGTTGATCAATAATTAGAGCCAATATCGCAATTAGCACACCACGCCTAATCATGCCAGTATGCCAATCATTACGTAGCCAAACATACTTTTCTCTATCCTAATTTCTCCTGATGCACCCTAACTGCATCCGCACACCTTTTACACAGGTCAGGTTGTCCTCCTACAGATCCTACATCTGGTAAAATTTGCCAACACCTAGCACATTTTTCACCATCAGCTATCTTAACTACAACACTAATATCGGGGACTTCTTCAAGAGCGAAAGAAAATTCGGGTATGTCACCGGAGCCAAAATATGCATTGGAAGTAATAAAAAGCTCTTGAAGATCTATTCCATCACAACTCTGGCGATAAATATCGTTAACAAATAGTATTACGTTTGCCTGAAGGCTGGATCCAATTGATTTTTCAGCTCTTTTTATTTCTAACGCTCCAGTTACAACCCGGCGAAGAGTGCGTAACTTAGACCATTTATCTGCCAAGTTTTTGTCGCACCATACTTCAGGTATTAATGGAAAATCCCTTAAATGTACACTGCTATCCCCGTTGGAATTCCGCAATAACCAGGCTTCGTCTGACGTAAAGCACAAAAATGGAGCAAACCAAGCTGTCAAACATTCAAATATATTATCAAGCACCGTTCGGGCGCTGCGCCGACGTGTACTGCTAGCCTGATCACAATATAGTGAATCTTTCCGAACATCGAAGTAGAATGCTGAAAGCTCAACACTGCAAAAATTATGTAAAAGGGTAAATATTCCGTGAAAGTCATATTCCACACAACGTCGCCGGACTTCAGAATCTAACTCCCATAGTCGGTGCAGAACCCATTTTTCTAGCTCAGGCATTTCTGAACGTTTGAGTTTTTCTGAATCATCAAAGTCTGCAAGGTTTCCCAAAAGATAGCGAAATGTGTTTCGAATTCGTCTATACGCATCGGTTTGGTGCTTCAATATATCATCTGACATCCGTAAATCTTCCGAGTAATCTGAAGCCATTACCCATAATCTCAGAATATCAGCACCGTAACGATCAATAACTTCTTGCGGAGCTACCACATTGCCACTCGATTTAGACATCTTGCGACCATTCCCATCCACTACAAATCCATGAGTTAAAACAGCCTCATAGGGTGCTCTACCACGAGTACCACAAGCTTCCAACAGAGAGGAATGAAACCACCCTCGATGTTGATCCGACCCCTCCAAATAAAGTGAGGCAGGCCACATTAAATCTGATCGTGTCTCCAAAACGAATGTGTGAGTAGATCCAGAGTCAAACCATACGTCTAAAATATCTGTAATTTTCTCATAGTCTTTTGGATTGTACTCTGGAGATAGAAATCGATCATTATCACTATCTAACCATGCTTCAGCTCCTTCGTTTTCAATAGCATCTGCGATACGATCTATAACAATTGGATCACGAAGAGGTTCGCCGGTTTTTTTATTTACAAATATTGTGATTGGGACACCCCATATACGCTGACGAGAAACTACCCAATCAGGTCTCGTTTCAATCATTGAGCGTATTCGTCTCTGACCTGAAGACGGTATCCACTTTACTGCATCAATGGCAGTAAGCGCCTTATCCCGCAAAGAATTATGGCTCATACTAATAAACCATTGTGCCGTATTACGAAAAATCAATGGTGCTTTAGAACGCCAAGAATGGGGATAGGAATGCACCAACTTACCTTGTGCTAAAAGGCTCCCCGCCTTTAACAATGCTCCCGCAACAGGTTCATCTGCTTTGTAAACATGTTGACCCGCAAACAGTGGGACATGATCCATAAATTTTCCGTCATCCCCAACTGTCTCCGGAATTTCAATTTCTTTTCTATCATCCAAATCAAGATTTGGACTAGATATTTCTACATTGTAAGCGACTACAGCATCAAAATCTTCAAGACCATGACCAGGTGCAGTGTGCACAAATCCTGAGCCCTGTTCGGTGGTAACATGCTCGGCTGGAATTAGAGGCACTTCAAAACCATAACCAGATTCAGCAAGAGGATGCTTGCAAATAGTTGATCTCAATTCATTTTCATCAACAATTTCATGTTGGACGCGCCAATCTAAAATTTTTCCAACCTTAACTATATTATCTATTAATTCAGCAGCAACCAACAGGCTCTCTCCTTCTCGCGCCAGACTATCTTCTGCTACTTCCAACACCTCGATAACCTGATAAGGAATCGTTTTACTATAACAAACGCAACGGTTACCAGGAATAGTCCAAGGAGTTGTTGTCCAGATAACAATTGATGTTCCAATCAATTCTGAACGTGCACATTTTACAATAGGAAATCGAACCCAGATTGTTGAAGAAGTGTGGTCTTGATATTCAATTTCAGCTTCAGCTAAAGCAGTCTTCTCCACAGGAGACCACATAACTGGTTTCGAACCTCTATAAAGACTGCCATCTACAAGAAATTTTCCTAATTCGCGAACAATTTGAGCCTCAGCAGCGTAACTCATTGTAGTGTATGGATTGCTCCAATCCCCCATTACACCCAACCGCTTAAATTCTTCTCTCTGCAATTCAATCCAATGTTCTGCGTGAGATCGACATTCTTCTCTAAACTGGGTTATTGGAACTAAGTCTTTATCCCGCCCCTCCTTTCGATAACGTTGTTCAATTTGCCATTCGATTGGCAATCCATGACAATCCCAACCCGGGACATAGATGGCGTCGTTTCCCAACATCTGCTGACTTCTTGTCACCATATCTTTAAGAATTTTATTCAGTGCAGTACCAAGGTGAATATGACCATTTGCGTACGGTGGCCCATCATGTAATACAAATTTTTTTCTACCCTTAGAGCTCTCACGCAGCTTTTGGTATATCTCGAGTTTTTTCCACCGTTCCAGCATCGATGGCTCGCGTTCAGGCAATTTTGCCTTCATCAAAAAATCCGTCCGGGGTAGAAATACTGTATTACGATAATCAGCGGCCATAATGTTAATCCATTATATTAATTAATATTTAATCATAGAAGAATTGGCATCGGGTCTTGTACTAATTTTTAAAATTTTTCGGGCTTTCGCAATATCTTTAGTTATCTGCCCCTTTAGAGCTTCCAATCCTTTGAAACGCTGCTCCGGTCGAATATACTGCACAAATCGTGTTCTCAGTCGTTTACCGTATATATCTTGACTGAAATCAAGTATATGCACTTCTAATATTATTTCTGATTGTTCAAAGGTCGGGCGACATCCCAAATTACCGACGGCTGGCCACCACTGAGCCCCTTCCCCTTGTTCTATCTCCACCCACATTGCGTAAACACCAAAAGCCGGAAGCATAGATTCTGAAACAGCCAAATTGGCGGTAGGGAAACCTAGTTCACGACCACGCCTTTCCCCAGTTTGCACGCGCCCTTCGATCTCCCAAAGTCTACCTAAAATACCTGATGCACTGACAACATCGCCCGAGTTTAAAAAGTCTCGGGCTTGACTAGCAGAGTAAATTCCCAAATCAGATCGAGAAACATCCACTTGTGTCACTTGAAAGAACCCCTTATCTGCATAACGCTTCAACAACGAATAGTTGCCCTTCCGCCCCTTACCAAATGCAAAGTCGTAACCAACTACCACATGGGATACACAAAGTCCTGAAATTAAGAGATCGCCAATAAAACGATCTGCTGTCAAAGACGCAAACTCTATATCAAAACGAGCAAGATAAAGTATATCAACACCAAGAGCTGCTATTTCTCGTAATTTTACCCTAAACGGTGTGAGGCGAAATTGCCCTGTAGAATGACCTAATACTGTACGGGGGTGCGGTTCAAAAGTAAGCACTCCCAGAGGTAAGCCTGCATCTCGCGAAATAGCATGAGCGCTAGAAATCACAGCCTGATGGCCGAGATGAACACCGTCAAAATTACCAATCGCAACGATTGCACCACGTCCCTCACTAGGTACATTGCGCCAATCTCTGAAAATGCGCATAGTAGCGCTAACTCCTGTTATTAAAATCTCTAATGGAAACAACCAGTCTCAGAAACGGCGCAAAGAATAGGCCTTTGCCCACTCATTGGCCAGCTTTAACCTGTTTCTGTCAAGGTTTGAACTTCCGCCCGAGTCGGGACTTGAATTAGAGCCTCTCCCGTTAATACCACTTTATCATCAACTCGACATTCCGTCTTCATTTTCACGCGATGTTTCTCGTGAAAAAGTTCTCCTACAATTACTACAGCCTTCACTTCCTCTCCGACACGAACTGGCTTAAGAAATCGCAAGCTTTGACTCAAATAAATACAACCGGGGCCTGGTAACTGAGTGCCTATTACGGCCGATATAAAGGAGGCCGTGTAGATACCATGTATAATGCTACTTTTAAACATTGTACGGGACGCAAAAGTCTCATCTAGATGTAATGGGTTTATATCCCCCGAAACCTCTGAAAATGTTTTTACATCCTCTAGAGTTATTACCCGGCGATATTCTGCTGTCATACCTATAACTAGATCCTCAAATCCATGACTTCGTATATGTATATCATTTTCAATATTATTTCCCATATTTATCCCATTCTTCATAACTACCCTAACTTCATAACTTGAACAGTTGAATTTGGAAAAGTCTTTATCTGTTTTTACTTTTATTATTTAACAAAACAAACCAAATTAATTCGAATAGTATTTCCTGTAATTGACTCCTCTACTCAAAGGTCCTAACAAAGAGAAAAGTTACAGGAAGCGTATATGATCACACTAAATGCCCATCTGAAGTCTAAACCTGGCTGTGAGCCTGAATTACTTAAAGCACTGGAGGAAATAGGGGAATACGTAAGGCAAAGCGAACCCGGTACCGTTGGTTTTTTTGTAGGTCAGGATACTGAGGATCCCACGCACTTTAATACCTATGAACGGTTTGTTGACGAGAAGGCTATGGATCTTCACAACAACTCACAATATAGAGCTAAGTGGGGACAAGAGTATGGACATTTAATTGAAGGTAACGTGCAAAGGTACATTTGTACCGAGGTTGTTAGTAAGTAATTTTTAATTGCAAGATAAAAAGATTACGGAGAGGTATCATGACAAAATTTCCAACAGTTCGTACACCTACAATTGAGGAGATACTGGATATCGCAGATTCTTATGGTATGTCTCTATCAATTGATGACGCTGAATCCTTTCAAGGCATGATGGCTGGCACGATTCAATCCTACAATAAACTGGATGATCTGGTTGAACCAAAACTACCTGTAAAGTACCCACGATCCCCCGGTTACAGGCCGGAAAAAACTGATAACCGATATAATGCCTGGTACTGGAAATGTGACATAAAGGGTAAGAACAAGGGTCTACTTTCTGGGAAAAAAATTGTATTAAAGGATAATATTTGTCTTGCGGGTGTGCCAATGATGAATGGCGCTTCGGTGCTAGAAGGGTATGTACCTGATATAGACGCAACGGTGGTTACAAGAATACTGGATGCCGGTGGTACAATAGTAGGAAAAGCAGCCAATACTTATCTATGTTTTGACGGTGGTAGTGCGACACCAGCTACTGGGATGGTGGAAAATCCATATAAAAAGGGCTACTCATCTGGTGGATCGTCAGCCGGCTGTGCCGTTTTAGTATCAGTTGGAGAAGCTGATATGGCAATGGGAGGAGACCAAGGGGGTTCAATTCGTATACCGGCATGCTGGTCAGGTATATATGGGCACAAACCAACACATGGTTTAGTTCCTTACACCGGTGTTTTTCCTATTGAGCAAACTCTGGACCATACAGGGCCTATGGCAGACAACGTCGAGGACATTGCAACATTGCTCCAAGTAGTAGCTGGTTCAGATGGTCTCGATCCACGTCAAATCGGAACTAAGACACAAAATTACAGAAGCGCCTTAGGTAAAGGCGTTAAAGGCATGACAATCGGTATTTTAAAAGAGGGTTTTGGCCGGGAAAACAGTGAGAAAGCTGTAGATCAGAAAGTTAGAACGTCTATTAATCGGTTTAAAAAACTCGGCGCTAAAGTGAAACAGGTATCAATCCCAATGCATTCACTGGGTCTTGACATATGGAATGCAGTCGCAGTCGAGGGCGCTACAGAATTAATGCTGAAAGGAAATAGCATGGGCACAAATTGGGAAGGATATTACAATACTTCGCTTCTTGATGCTTACGCAAATGGCTGGCAACAAAAACCTGACGATTTATCAGTAACGGTTAAATTAGTTATGTTGTTAGGCGAGTATATGCACCAAAATTATCATGGTCATTATTATGCTAAGGGACAAAATCTTAGTAGAAAATTGAGAGAATCTTACGACCGAGCATTAGAGGACGTAGATCTATTAGCCCTACCAAAGCTACCCCAACAAGCAACAAAATTACCAGCACCTGATTGTTCCAATGAGGAATATGTGGATAAGGCTCTAAACATGCTTAGCAATACCGCACCATTTGACTGCTCTGGACACCCGGGTATCAACATTCCCTGTGGAATGAATAATGGCTTACCAATTGGTATGATGTTGATTGGGAAACGATACGATGATGCAACAGTAATTCAAGCAGCTCACGCTTTTGAACAAATCGGAAATTGGAAGAAAATGTAGAAAAATCGTTAGGTCATATGTGGAAGTTTGTTTTTCAAACGTTCTACGACGAAGACGCATTAAGTTGTTTTTGATAGTTCTATTGATGTAATTTCCCGCATTTTAAACTTCTGTATTTTTCCAGTTACAGTCATTGGGAAACTATCTACGAATTTGATATATCTGGGAACTTTGTAGTGAGAAATTTGCCCTTCACAAAATTTCCTTATCTCTTCAAGGCTGGAAGTTTCCCCCTCTTTTAAACAAACCCATGCACATAGCTCTTCACCGTACTTTTCATCTGGCACACCTATAACCTGAACATCTTGAACTTTTGGATGTTTATAAAGAAATTCTTCAATTTCCCGAGGGTAAACGTTTTCACCCCCGCGAATTACCATATCTTTTATTCTTCCAACAATTTTACAAAAACCGTGCTTATCAATGGTGGCCTGATCCCCTGTATGCATCCAGCCAGCCCGATCAATAACCTCTGTCGTTTTCTCAGAATCATCCCAGTAACCTAACATTACGGAATAACCACGAGTAAGTAATTCCCCTGGTTCCCCGGGCTGAACTACAATACCTTCATGATCCACTATCTTTACCTCGACATGCGGATGAACTCGGCCAACTGTGGATACCCGGCGATCTAAAGTATCATCAACAGAACTTTGAAAACTCACTGGACTAGTTTCTGTCATGCCATAAGCAATGGTAACTTCTTTCATATTCATATCGCCTATAACTCTTTTCATTACCTCGATCGGACACGGAGAACCTGCCATAGTGCCGGTACGCAATGAGGTTAAGTTAAAGGAGTCAAACTCCGGGTGATCAAGCTCGGCAATAAACATCGTAGGAACACCGTAAAGCACTGTGCAACACTCCGATTCAACAGCACGTAACACTTCTAGAGGGTCGAAGCCCTCACTTGGGTATACCATTGTAGCTCCAAATACAGTGCTCATCACATTACCCATCACCATACCAAAACAGTGATATAGTGGGACAGGTATGCAGACTTTATCCTCTTCAGAAAGATTTAGAGCCTGACCATTAAAATACCCGTTATTAAGAATATTATGATGGGTTAATGTTGCTCCCTTAGGAAATCCAGTTGTGCCGCTAGTAAATTGAATATTAATTGCATCATCGAATTGCAATTTACGCTTGAGCAAATCCATTTTCTGTTTTTCCAACTCACCCCCAAAATTTTCAAGCTCGGAAAAATTGTACATACCCTTACACTTTTCTTCTCCCAATCTAATAACTATTTTTAAATGTGGAAGAATTTTACTTTTTAGTTTTCCAGGCTGACAACTATCAAGTTCAGGGGCGAGTTCTCGCAAAATTTTTAAATAATCACTAGATTTGAACGTTTCAGCCGCAATCAAGGCCTTACATGTCACTTTATTCAGAGCATATTCTAATTCCGAAGTACGATAGGCCGGATTGATATTAACGAGAATTAGTCCAGTTTGAGCACACGCAAACTGTGTTACCACCCACTCAGAATTATTTGGGGACCAAATTCCGACCCGGTCACCACGCTCTAAACCAAGCGATATCAGCCCTAACGCGATCGCATCAACCTTTTCCTTAAGCTGGAAATAAGTCCACCGCACATGCTGGTGACATACAACAAGTGCATCTCTTGCACCATATTGTTCAACTGTTTTATCAAACTGTTGGCCAATTGTTGTTCCTAGCAATGGAACATTACTAGCACCATGCACATAGCTTTGTATTAGTTCTTGCATCAATTATCCTGC
>CAYRUX010000136.1:0-3582 GCA_964427515.1 uncultured Rhizobiaceae bacterium | reverse complement strand
GAAGGGCATCAAGATCGACGTGATGAATATCATGGAAATGATGGGCCTTTTGTTGTTAGGCGTGCAAAATCTGATAATCCCCTTTACAAAGTATTTTTAGCGGCCTGCCAACAAGCAGGGCATCCGACTACAGATGATTTTAATGGTTTACAGCAGGAAGGCGTAGGTCGTCAGGATTTCAACATTTTTAATGGACGAAGGGTGTCGACCGCCACTGCATACCTGAACCCAATAAAAAATAGACCTAACCTAAAAGTAATAACCCGAGCACATGTTACGCGCATTAAGTTTGATCAGCAGAAAGCTGTGAGCGCCTACTATAGACTAGGGGGGCCTGGTGGACAGTTAGAAGAGGCAAGTGCTTTGCGGGAAATAATTCTTTGTGGCGGTACCGTAAATTCTCCTGCTCTTTTGCAATTATCTGGTATCGGTGATCCCCGTCTGCTGAGGCGACATGATATACCTGTAATTGCAAGCAGTCCAGATGTTGGTCAAAATTTACAGGACCATCTGGGTGCATATGTACAGAATCATTGTCTTCAACCTGTTACCTTATACAGATTATTTAGGTTGGATCGTGCCGCAACTGCTTTGATACGTGTTCTACTATTTGGAGATGGTCCCGGGGCTTCTGTAGCACTGGAAGGAGGCGGGTTTCTACGTACAAAACCAGATCTGGAAAAACCCGATATCCAGTTAACCTTTATACCGGGTCTTTCACTAGATACAACTAAAAACAAACAAGGCCAACATGGGTTTCTTACGCACTTTTACTTGATGCGGCCTAAGAGTAAGGGTTGTATTAATATTATGTCTCCTGATCCATTTGATCCGCCTCGAATAGAACCTAATTCACTTGCTGACGAGTCTGACCGTTCTGTAATGAGGGATGGTGTTCGTTTGGTTCGACGCATAATGGAACAAGAGGTGTTCTCAATGTACAAGGGTTCAGAACTTTCTCCCGGTTCTGATATTATAAATGACGGGGAAATCGATGCCTGGGTGCGTTCCAATGCTACTACTGTCTGGCATCCAACGGGTACTTGCATGATGGGCGTTGACGAAGGTGCAGTGGTTGATAATGAGTTGCGTGTAAAAGGAGTTAGTGGTTTGCGTGTGGTTGATGCTTCTATTATGCCAGAAATAATAGGGGGAAATACTGCGACCCCAACAGTAATGATTGCGGAAAAGGCATCTGATATGATTCTTGGGCGACGTAAAGAGGACGTATAAGGCTTTTGATATCTTAATTATGGTATCAGCCTTCTGTCCGGTTTCCAAATAACATTGTAACATTAATACGACGGTTCTTGTAACCTTTCTTAAAGGCTATGGGGCTGGTTTCATGGATGAGGCTAGAGTCAAAAATTACTGCACGATTGCATTTGTATTCTATCTCCTGATACTTGCCTGCTTGCTGTTTAATTTCAGTTAGTAGGTATGTGTCTTCATAATTATATTTATTAAAATGCCACTGAGATGGGGCTGATACATTGTAAAGCCTTAAACCACCAGAGTGTTTTTTTAATTTACAACTATCAGGTGTTATCCAGAAATTGATATTAATTGCGGCTTGATCGGCATGAAGTCGTGTACCAAAACCTTCCGAATTGTATTTAAAAGCCCATAACTGGGTTAGTTTGTGACTCTTAAATATATCAGGCAATGACGTTCTTAAGCTTTTTGCTAGGTTAAATAATAGCTGGCTGTGGAAACCCTCATTTAAATAGGCTCCCAGATAGCCACCATTTTCTTTGCAATCAAACCAAATAGTTGCGTCCAGGCAATATTGCCAAAGCTGTTTCAGTGCCTGGTCGGCTAGAAAGTTATCAATTACAACGGCCTTTGGCACGTTGGTATTAAAGTTACGGCTTATACTGTTATAGTCTAGCTCTGGATTTAGCACATTTTTCAAGGGGGCTGATTCTGGGGGTAAATAATTTAGCCGATTAAAACTTTTGGAAACCCGCTCTTTTTGAGGAGGGGAAAATGAGCGCAGTTTAGTTAAATCACCTGAGGCGTCCGAATTGAGTAGTTCTAATAGAACACCTTTATGAGCCTCGATTTCTTTCTCAAATGTTTTTGGCAGTGCGGATTTTGCCACTAAATATTCATACTGTTCAATATCATGAATGAGTTTTGCTGGGGATACCAAATCGTAGGTATGCATTTGTGAGGGATCAACGCATTGGTCTTGTTTGTTTTTTACGTCTGGGTTGCCTCTCCACAAGGGGCGTCGAAAAATGTTAAGGGCAATTTTATATTCTTTAACTGCTTCAGACAAATTCCCATAGCGTTTCAGCGCGGTTGCTAAATTTGCATGTGCGGGTGCAGAAAGAGGATTTATTGTTGTTGCTTTCTTATAGGTTTTAGCTGCCAAATTGTTCTGTTCTAATTTCAAGTAGCAGTTGCCTAGCGTTATATAAAAATTTGAGTTGTCAGGTGATATTTGAATTGCTCGTTGGAGTGAGATCGTGGCGTCGGATAGTTTTCCCGAATCTGCAAAAATAATACCGATAAGATAGTGTGCCCCTGCATTTTTGGGATCTTTGGAGAGAATAGCACGAGCGATCCTGAGTGAAGCTGCTGGTGCACCATTCTGGTATGCAGTGATCGCTTCAGCAAGGTCAGACATTAAGTTTTACCCAGTTTAAAAAAAGCTGTTTGTAATCACAAAATTTAATAAATAAACATCATACATACATCTGCTCTTCAGCGGTTTTATTAAAGGTTAGGTAACATTTCTTCAGCAATAAGTTCAAGTTGTTCAGGCAATTGTTCAGATGGTGCAATGCAAAGTACAACTGATGTTGAACCAGCGGAAAATAGATTATTGATTGCGTGTGTGCACTCGTCTGGATTTCCAGAAACTGTTAACCAATTAAGCCAGTCATCTTGGAGTTTTTCTTCTAACGCCGCTTGTCCGCCTTCGTTTAAAATTTCGGATAATGCATCGTTAGCGCCATAGGCTTCAGTAATAAGGGTGGGTCCCATTGCATTTAAATAAAACGCCGTAGCGGGACGAATCTGTTTTCGTGCACTCTCCCCATCTCTTCCTACAGAAGTTAATGCATAAGTAACTAATCGGAAGCTCGTTTCTCGGTCGGGCCGCTGCGATTTAAGGCGATCAGAAACCATTTGTACATACTTGGGTCCTCCTAAAACGGAAACCATTATGCCATCTGCAATTTCGGCTGTTAGGTCGATAGATCTTGGTCCAACTACAGCAGTAAGCAACTGTAACTCGGGAGCAGGGTGGGTCAATGTAACTTCGTTGAAACTGAAATATTCCCCAGTTTCGGTGAGGGTTTCGCCGTTTAGTAATCGTTTGACTGATGTCACACTTTCTCTCATGGCAGTTAGAACAGATTTTGGATAAAGATACATCTGTTTTGTCCAGGCTGGAACGCCATGACCGATCCCGAGAGTAAAACGTCCAGGATAAGCACCAGCCAAAGTAGAAGCCTCCATAGCGGTTACAGCTGGATGCCGAACAACACTCGAAACAGCGCCCACTCCTACATTGATTGAGGTTGCGGCCTGAAGTGCTATGGCGGCACTGGAGAAGCCCGAAAGCATAAA
>CAYRUX010000135.1:0-4743 GCA_964427515.1 uncultured Rhizobiaceae bacterium | reverse complement strand
AAATACGTCCACTGCGTTACCTGTCGGTAAAAGATTTCCAGTTATTGCACCCCCAGGATTTTGAAATTCGAGTTCAATAGGTGACCCGTTCCCTGCCACACCCTCTATATTAAAAGTGCCTTCGACTACTGCTTGGGAATTCGCCACCTTAAATCGTGTATTTACAATAGTTTTAGTGTTGGTATTATGTAGGCACAGTTCGACGTCACCGTCCAGAACGTTAACTAGACCCTCATCTATCGCAAAATGGCCAACGCCAGAGCTCAAATTTCCACAATTACTGTCCCAATAAATAATTCCTTCATTTACCGCAACCTGTCCAAAGGTATAGTCTAATACTGCCTTAGAATTTGTCGACGGCCCAACGATAATTACTTTACTTAATGACGAAAGACCGCCACCCATGCCATTCAATTGTCGTCCATAAGGGTCTGGACTGCCCATTGTAGAAAGTATCATACGATCCCGTGAGTGACCTGGGGGAGGCACATCTCGAGCGTGGAAAAACAGTCCTTTGCTCGTGCCCCCCCTCATAAACACAGCCGGAATACTACTCTGGCTCATATTAACCTGCACAAAACTTGGCAGCATCTTTGCCAGCAATTCTTCCGAACACAGCACCACGCATAACTGAAGTCGCACCCGAGATGGTGCGATAATATAATCCCGCTGTTTCACCTGCGGCGTATAACCCTGGCATCACATCACCATCTACATTTAAAACCCGCGCCTTGCCATCAATTTTTAACCCACCAAAAGTGAAACAATTCGCCGCGATTATAGGCCAGGCACGAAACGG
Organism: uncultured Rhizobiaceae bacterium; assembly: GCA_964427515.1. Classification (GTDB taxonomy): domain Bacteria; phylum Pseudomonadota; class Alphaproteobacteria; order UBA828; family UBA828; genus CAYRUX01. The sequence goes on along the minus strand of CAYRUX010000135.1, from coordinate 3,944 downwards.
CCCTTGATTTATAGGCCTTGACCAATTGGATTTTGGTGGATCTAAATCAATTGTCGCTAGATCATCTAACCCTAAAGCATTAAATTTATTAGTAGCCGGACAGGCCTTATTATATTCGGTTACGGTACGGCGTAACCCTCTGGCATCAATGTTTAGAATTTCCGATAGTTTATCAAGAGAATCTGCCTCAACAGGCGCTTGATCAGTTCGAACTGATTTTTGCCAATTTGGCACGTCATCAAGACGCGAATCACATATAGTAAAAGCTATTCCCTCTGGTTGCTGCATAATCTCCCGAGTAATCGCCTCATAACTAGCATCTACTGTCAGAGGGGCTTCGTCTACAAACCGTCTCCCTTTCTTGTTAACTAAAATACCATATGGAAAGTTCAGCACGACCGGTTCATGACGGCCGGATCTTGGATCAACGGGCTGCGCATGAAAACTCCCAAAATCACCGCAGGGCGCAGCTCCTATATTTAATGCCATACGAATACCCTCACCCTTATTATAATACCCCCCCCGAGCTACTGGTCTTATATATTGGCTAGCCGGCCCCATATACCTACTTAACATTTCGGGGTTGCCTTCAAACCCTCCCGAAGCCAGTACAATTGCAGGAGCTTTAAATTTAATATCACTATTCTCCTCGTTTACTGCATTTACACCGCAAATTTCACCATTTTTTCCAAGAATCAGATTTCGTCCCGTAGTGCGATAAAAGATATTAATTGCGTCCGGTACACTTTCAGCATAATCAGCTAATGCCTCTACTAAAGCCAACCCTCCCCCTGCCGGCGCTATACGACTTGTACATTCCGTAATAAAATAGTTTGGTAAAAAATCAAATGTTACACCAAAACCAGACAACCAATTTAATGTTGGCCCTGCATTATTAGCCAAGGTAGTAATCACCTCAGGATCAGTAAAACCAAGCCCTTTAAGTAAGGACGGCCATTTATCGTATGGCTCAGAGGCATCTTTAATTATTTCGGGATCCAGATGGCCACCGGCATTAGCTGCTAAATGCTCCTCAAAATCGTCCGCAACTTCATCTCGACTTTTCATGCGCCAAAAAGATTCAGTATATCTTGTATTCCCACCGCGCTCCTCCTTAGGTGCGCGCTCCAGCAACGCAACACTTGCACCGCTTTGTTGTGCACTCACTGCTGCCGAAAGACCAGCAATTCCACATCCCACCACAACAACATCAAAATTAAATATTTTTTCCTTCATCAATTGCCTCTTCCCCTCGCGATGATTAAGTTCAAGTCTTATAAAGTATTGTTCCGTGGAATAAATGTAAAAATCGTTGAATCAAATCGTGTCAAAATCCTTAACTTTAGAACCAATAACTCGATTGGAAGATAATCGCCTACTACAAGGGCTAGGAAAGTTCGTTGACGATATCACTTTAGAGCGTCAGTCTTTTGGTGTTGTCTTACGTAGTCCCCATGCTCACGCTAAAATTGTAGATTTAGACACTGCTGAAGCATCTAGATTGCCAGGTATAATAGGAATACTAACTGCTATAGATTTAATCGACGAGAACATAGGTGGTATCCCCTCCCCTGTCAAAATTGAGAATCGTGATGGGTCAGTGTGCCGAACTCCTAAAAGGCCAGTATTGGCTAATAAGCTAGTGCGATTCGCTGGTGACCCAGTAGCCTTTGTTGTTGCCGAGACCCTAAATGCGGCGCTTGATGGCGCTGAAGCAATAAAAATTATCTATGACGAACTAACTCCTGTTACTGACATAATGACAGCTTTAGAAACGTCATCTCCGCGATTACACGAAGAAGTTCCACAGAATATCTGTATAGATTGGGAGAATGGAGATATAGATAAAGTACAAACCCACTTTGCAAATGCTTCGAAAGTTGTCTCTTTAGAAACAACTAATAACCGGGTTGCTCCAAGCCCTATTGAACCGAGAAATTGCCTCGGTGAGTATGACCCTGGCTTGAAACAATACACTCTCCACACGCCTTCTCAAGGAGTTCATCGCATCCGTTCCCTACTTGCAACTAATCTACTAAATGTTCCTCAAAACAAACTTCGCGTAGTGACTCCAGATGTGGGAGGAGGGTTTGGTGTAAAACTGTGGTTGTATCCTGAGCATGTATTAGTTCTATTAGCTGCTAGAATGTACAAGCGCCCTGTTAAATGGTGCGCAACTAGAGGAGAAAGCTTTCTTTCCGATCATCATGGTCGTGATGTTCTTACTCGTGGAGAAATGGCGTTGGATCGTGACGGAAATATCCTAGCCCTACGCATAGATAATGTTGCAAACATTGGAGCCTATCCCTCGTACTTTGGCCCATTTATTCCAACGGCTGGTGGTACCCGAGTAGTGACCGGCCCTTATGATATTCAAGATGTTCATATGCGGGTGCGGGGAGTTTTTACTAATAGCGCTCCTGTCGATGCCTATCGTGGGGCAGGACGTCCGGAAAATGCATTCCTTGTACAGCGCCTCCTCGACATGGCTGGCCGAGAATTAGGCATTGAAAAAAGTGAAATTCACCGGCGAAATCTAGTAAGGTCAGATGATATTCCTTATACAAATGCGCTCGGCCAAACATATGATACAGGTGATTTCGGCAATAACCTTGAGATCGCTCTAGATGCTGCAAACTGGGATAATTTTGAGACAAGAAAGAAAAATGCCCGAGCAGAGGGATTACTTCGAGGTATCGGTATTTCTTGCTACGTTGATCCTTGCGGTGGGAACAGAGACCAATATACGCAGATACAATTTGCCCCTGATTGTACAGTTCAAGTCTCGACCGGCACACAATCTACAGGACAGGGTCACGAAACTGTTTATACACAGATAACTTCCCAACAATTTCAATTAGATGCATCCAAGATAAAAATAATACAGGGAGACACCAACGTTATCCCAACGGGACAAGGTTCGAGTGGCTCACGCTCCATGTCAATCGGTGGCAATGCCCTTAAACTCGCTGCAGAACAAAGTATTAAAAAAGGTAAATTCGTTGCTGGCATATTGTTGGAAGCTGACGTCAAAGATATAAAATACATTGACGGAGCTTACGAAGTGAAAGGAACGGATCACAAATTACTATTTAAAGATGTCTTAAAGGCGTCATTTCAACCCGATAGTGTACCGATTGGCCATGATTTAGGGTTAGATAGCAAAGTTCATTATATGTACCGAGACCTTACGTTTCCAAACGGCTGTCATATTTGTGAGGTTGAAATTGATGTTGAGACTGGACGCCTCTTTATCGTTAATTATTGTGCAGTGGATGATTTTGGCGTCGTAGTTAATCCAGTTATAGTAGACGGGCAAGTTCATGGAGCGGTTACCCAAGGTATAGGACAAGCTCTAATGGAACACAGCATATTCGATCAAAATACTGGCCAATTATTGACTGGCAGTTTTATGGATTACGCGCTACCAAGAGCAGATGATCTCGTTTGCTTCAATCTACAGAAGACAGAAACCCCCTGTACTACAAATCAACTTGGTGTTAAAGGATGTGGCGAATCTGGATGCTCCGTTGCACCAGCTGCAATCGTGAATGCGGCGGTTGATGCTCTAAACGAGTTTGGTGTTCAACATATAGAAATGCCTGTAACTTCGGAAAAAATATGGCGTCTTATCTCTCGCAGAGGTCATAAAAACTCGGTATAAAAAATAAATGATAACAAAATCAACTCGTCCAAAAGATGCCGCTACTTTAGCTCTGATTAAACAGGAAAAAAATCAGACTAGCGTACTCATGGGGCAACGGGGGAAAGAACAAGTATTCATGCCAGAAAGATATGTATTTCCGGGTGGTGCCGTTGAGCTATGTGACCAATATTTGAAACCATCAGCCGAACTTAGTAAAAATGTTTTGGGCCGGCTATCGCGTTCCTGTACTCCTTCGCGGGCTCGGTCACTTGCAGCTGCCGCTATTCGCGAAACATTT
>CAYRUX010000134.1:0-4931 GCA_964427515.1 uncultured Rhizobiaceae bacterium | reverse complement strand
GATTAGGCAGTCGCGGCAGCTAGGCGAGCAATTGCTCATGCTAAAGCGGCTGAGGAACACAACGACCTTTAAAACTTGGCTACATCGCCGCCGGAGCACACATTCCCCGCTACTGCTACCAAAGTACAGTCAACATTGGGTATTAGACACGGTGCGGCATTCGATATTCAGGCTGTTTGTGCTGGTTTTATCTATGCCCTCTCTGTTGCGGATAACTTTCTTCGGTCTGGTCAGGCAAAAACAGCGCTTATTATAGGTGCGGAAACTTATTCAAGAATATTAGATTGGGAGGATCGCTCAACCTGTGTTTTATTTGGTGACGGTGCGGGAGCTATAATAATGCAGGCCTGCCCGTTAGAATTAAATGCTAATGATGTAGGAGTGCTTGCAGTTAAATTACGTGCAGATGGTCGACACTATGATGCTTTGCATGTTGATGGGGGTGTTTCTTCCACTCAGACTGCGGGTTATCTTAGAATGCAAGGCAAGGAAGTTTATAGGCATGCAGTTGTTAATTTAACTAATATAGCTACCGAAGTCTTGAAGGATGCGGGCATAGAAGCAGTTGATATTGACTGGTTAGTTCCGCATCAAGCGAATTTACGAATTATGAAAGCGGTTGCAGACCGCTTAGAAATACCACAGACAAAAATGATAGTAACCGTTGATCAGCATGCTAACACCTCTTCAGCTTCTATACCTCTTGCATTAAATATCGCAATTGAGGATGGTCGGATAAAAGCAGGAAGCTTAGTTTTACTGGAAGCCATTGGAGGTGGTTTTGTTTGGGGTTCAGCTTTAATTAGGTGGTGATTTGTAAAAATGTATAAAGATGCGATGGTCTTTGTTGACGAGTGCTTCTCAAGACGCTACCGTCTTTGCTCAAATAACAAGGGGGCAAATAGGATATGACCGGCAAAACGGTCACCCGCTCTGATTTAGCGGATGCTGTATTTCGTGAAGTAGGGCTTTCTCGTAATGATTCTGCTAAACTAGTGGAGTCAGTCCTTGCAATTATATCGGATAGTTTAGCAGAAGATGAAAGCGTGAAGATTTCATCTTTTGGAAGCTTCTGTATCCGTAGCAAGGGCGAAAGGGTTGGCAGGAACCCAAAAACGGGCGAGGAAGTTGCAATACTTCCCCGCAAGGTACTGGTATTTCGTGCGTCGCAGGTGTTAAAGGGACAAATTAATGGTGAAGATAACAACACCCACGACGATTTTTCGATAAAGTCGTAAACTTCTAACTGAAACTAAAATATTAGATGCAAGAGCAAGTCGGATGAATAAATCTCCGGAAGCATTTAGGACAATTAGAGAAGCATCTCAGGAGCTTGGTGTTCCTCAACACGTGTTGCGATTTTGGGAAACAAAATTTAGTCAGGTGCGCCCACTGAAACGTGGAGGTGGCAGGAGGTACTATCGTCCTGAAGACGTAGAACTCTTGCGCCGGATTCAATCTCTTCTTTACTCGGAAGGATACACCATACGAGGTGTTCAAAAATTGATGCGGGAGACAGCTGGTGGCGAAGTTAGCGAACCATCTAGACCAGCTTCCAAAATAAAAGTTAGTTCAAGCGAAAATCAAGCTAATTCTGACCGAGCGTCAAAAATTATAACTGAACTTGAGACATTGAGAGATATGCTCCGGGGTCGAATACCTACTTAATTAAGCTAGACTTCTGACCCTATTTATTTCTTTCATGGTGACGATACAACCAGATCATACATTACATTGATTCTGGCCACGTATTTTTTTTGGTTCCCAGTAATTTGTGATCCCTTATGGAGAACGGTATTTGGGGAATCTCCATGTCTGAAGATTAGCGCTCTACCTTTTTTAGGTGTGATTTTAAAGTGAGGTTTGGTACTATTAAAAAGAATTGTTTCTCCCCCCTTTACTCCGTCTTCAACTCCTGTTAGGTAAATTATCATAGATAGTTTAGAGAGCGCATTCCCCCACTGAACCATCGACTTATGCTCTTCATTCAAACTATATCCTGGCCATGCACCATCAATATGAGGCTTGAACACGTCATCCTCTTCATATCTATAAGTATTTATCCGTTGACTAAGGTTGGGGTATAGTTCTTGACCATCTAGTTTCGGAGGCAAAAATTGTACAATACGAGCATAGATAGTAGCCATTATTTCCATGGTTGTGACCCAGTGCACCGTCATATTTTGACGCATACCAGGAGGCGTTTGCAAGCCAGGAGCTTCTGGTCTAAAGCCCAACATTTCAGTAATCTTAACAAATGTGTCTGCCTCATCTGGACTTAGAACATTTTCTATTAAAAATGTTGTCTGAGTCGATTTATCAAGAATGGTTAAAGTCGGCTCATTAACAGGTGATCTGGCTTCGTTGAGAAAGTTTCTACAATCTACGCCGTAGATAGGGGTATTTGGAACATACCCACCATTCGGCAAAGATCCGTCAAGTAATGCAACAGGATAACTTTCTATATCTAGTGTATCTAACTTCGTCATCATTTCCTTATAGAATATTTTCTAAGCAATGGCAGTTAAATAGACGCAAAATGAATTATTCTTACCATACCTTCTTTTAACTCGGACCTGATCTAATAATTCGTATTTTTTAAATAAAATACAGAATGCTTATTTATGATTGGTTTATGTAATTACTCGAACCTTTTTCTGTGGGATAGTGATGGGGCAGTTGGATTTAAATTTTTATGTTTAATTAGATTTCCTGTCATTGACAGGAGACATATAGGGATTAAGATTCTTTAAAGTTATTTAGGACGTTAGGTAAAAATTACTACGTATCGGAGCGTAGCGCAGTTTGGTAGCGCACTGGTCTGGGGGACAAGGGGTCGTGGGTTCTAATCCCGCCGCTCCGACCACTATATTGAGGAGTCTGTTGTTATCCACTTAATAGTAAGTTGCTGATAGGGTATGTGCGGTCGTTTTTCTCAAAATCTTGCAAGGAGTAAGTTAAATGAGCTTTTCACGCTCAATTATGAGGAGTTTTTGATACCAACGCGTTATAATATAGCACCTACTCAAGAGGCTGCAGTGATTAGATCTGACGGAGAAACTCGTAAGATTAATTTACTTCGCTGGGGATTGATTCCTTCATGGTCTAAGCATCCTTCAGTCGGAGCACGGATGATTAACTCGAGAAGTGAAACCCTGATTGAAAAACCGTCATTTAAAGAGTCAATTAGAAGACGCCGTTGTTTAATTCCAGCGGATGGGTTTTATGAGTGGAGAGGCAAGAAGGGAGCTAAGCAGCCATACAGAATTTTCATACCTAACAACAAGTTAATGGCATTTGCTGGTTTGTGGGACGTTTGGTGCGGCCCCGCACAAGAGAATATTGAAAGTTTTACCATTATTACAACGGCATCGGGGAATAAGATGCGACCTTTACATTCCCGTATGCCTGTCATGCTTGACTCTATACATTTTGAAAAATGGCTTGCTCTTAATTCTAGTTTGAATGATACGTTAGAGTTACTTCAAACTGCTACTGATAGAATGGTTGATTTTTATCCCGTAAGTAAAAAATTGAATAGTCCACTATTTGACAATCCGGAATGTATAGTACCAATCTCGGATTATATGGTGTAATTAGCAAGATTTCGTGCAAGCAACTTTAAGTTAACTCTAGTAAAGGTATTGGTCTTATGGAACGTTCGCAAGTTGAAGAGGCTGCAAGAATACTTCATGAAGCCTGGCTTGAAAAAACAACCATCGATGAGTTGCCTCAGTCATGTAGACCCAAAAGTATAGATGAAGGTTATGAAATCCAATCTGTATTAAAAGATATGCACGGAACCAAGGTTGCAGGATACAAAATTGGGGCGACAAATAGAGTGGCTCAGAAAATGTTTAATGTTGATTCGCCTTTTTTCGGTCGAGTGATGGATCCATCGATCATCAAAAGCCCTGCTAATATTCGGGAAGGGGCAATTATCCTCTACATAATTGAGGCAGAATTTGACTTCATTTTTTCTGAGGATGTAGTGCCACGAAAAGAAGGCTATACCCAAGATGAGATTATGGAAAAGGTGGGAGATCTTGTGCCTGCCATTGAGATACCTGACTCACGTTATGCAAATTGGCGAGAGGCAGGCATGCCCCAGCTTATAGCAGATAATGCCATAGCTTCTTTACTTATTTTGGGTGAGACGGCGTCTAATTGGCGCACATTAGATTTATCACTCCAAACAGTAGATGTTGTGGTAAATGATAGGTTAGTGGATGTTGGAAGCGGGTCAAATGTGCTTGGTGACCCGCGCAAAGCACTTGTTTGGTTGGCAAATGAATTTTCAAAACGTGGTATGGTACTGAAAGCAGGACAGGTGGTGACAACCGGAAGTGCAGCAGATGTAATAAAAGTAAAGAGTGGGGACAGTGTAGTTGCTGACTTCGGTATATTAGGAAGTGTGGAACTAAAATTAGCCTGATTGTAAATGCATATGACCGATAGAGAACCTGAGAGCTTTATAGCTCTGTTTGAGATTGGTCAAATAGTTTATCATAAGCTATTTGATTACCGGGGAGTTGTATTGGATGTGGATCCAAACTTTCAAGGAGACGATGCATGGTATGATACAGTTGCTCGCTCCCGCCCACCAAAAAACAGGCCATGGTATCATATATTAGTTGATAATTCAGAAAGTCTGACTTACGTGGCAGAGAGAAACTTAGAAAATTCTACGGACTTACAGCCGATTAATCATCAGTTATTAGAGCATGGTTTAATGGTTTATGAGGGTGACCGCTACAAAATCATAAGGCGGTTAAACTAAATTCCCATTTGTATGTCCAATGGTAGTGAAAACAGAAAGGATTTTGTATGTCTGGGCACATTGAAGAACGAAGAATAAATATCCGAGATATATCGCAATTAAAGGGCAACAGACACAGAGTAAGTCTCACAGCGTATAGAGCGCCAACTGC
>CAYRUX010000133.1:0-23437 GCA_964427515.1 uncultured Rhizobiaceae bacterium | reverse complement strand
ATTACATTCCACTAGTATATGGAGTTCTTGGAATTTCAATATTTTCAACGCCTAGGGGTGTGTTATCAGATATTGAAGCTCGCAAACTCAAGGTTGGCGGAGAAATCCTCTGCAGGGTTTTCTAAAGATTAGGGAAGAAGTTAATGTCTAGGATAGGTAGAGCCCCAATTTCTGTTCCGGAAGGTGTGCAGGTTTCCGTGGCAGATAACAGTATTACGGTGAAGGGGAGCTTAGGTGAATTACAAATCTCTCGGGCACCGGAGATTCAGGTATCGGTTAGTGATGGCAAGGTTCTGTTGGAACCAACAGATGAAACCAAGCGATCGCGTCAATTATGGGGTTTGTATAGATCTAATATGAATAATATGATCCAAGGGGTCAGTAGTGGATTTACCAAGAAACTCGAAATTCAGGGTGTTGGCTATCGGGCAGCAGTTCAAGGTAAAAAGCTAAAGCTTGATGTAGGGTACAGTCATTCAGTAATGTACGATATCCCTGAAGGTATAACTATAGCGTGTGAACGACCAACCGATATATCTGTCACGGGACGGGACAAACAAAAAGTAGGCCAAGTAGCCGCCGAGATCCGCTCCTTAAGGAAACCTGAACCTTATAAGGGTAAGGGGATACGTTATGTGGGTGAGTACGTCCGTCGCAAGGAAGGTAAAAAGAAGTAGGCTTGGATGATGTTGGAAAAAACTCAGCTTTTTAGACGCAGAAAAATGCGGTCACGCTCAAAATTACGCCGTCTTGCAAGTGGTAGGCCACGATTGTCAGTTTTTCGTTCTGGAAAACACATTTATGCGCAGGTTATTGATGATGATCAAGGAAGAGTTCTGGTGTGCGCTTCTACAACTGAAAAAGCAATGCGTAGTGAATTAAAAACTGGAGCTGACAAAGGCGCAGCTGGTTTTATCGGAAAAAGTCTCGCGGAACGAGCTATTGCAGTTGGTGTCAAAGACGTTGTCTTTGATCGTGGTGGTTATAAGTATCATGGACGTGTAAAAGCTCTAGCAGATGCAGCGCGAGAAGGCGGATTAAATTTTTAGGAAAGTATAATTATGGCACGACCAGATACGGGAGCACGCCTAAGGGGGGAGCGGGAAGATTCTGAATTCACGGACAAACTTGTACATATTAATAGGGTTGCAAAGGTTGTTAAAGGTGGAAGGCGGTTCGGTTTCTCTGCGCTTGTGATAGTCGGCGACCGCCGCGGCCGAGTAGGTTACGGTACCGGAAAAGCAAGAGAGGTTCCAGAAGCAATTCGCAAAGCAACGGAACAGGCTAAACGTAAATTAATTCGCGTACCACTTAGAGAAGCCCGTACTCTTCACCACGATATAGAGGGGCATTTTGGTGCGGGGCACGTAGTACTCCGCTCTGCTCCAGCTGGGACAGGAATTATCGCGGGCGGCCCTATGAGGGCTGTTTTTGAAATGTTAGGAATGAAGGATGTTGTGGCAAAATCAATAGGTACATCTAACCCACATAATATGGTTAAAGCGACTTTTCGAGCCTTGGAATATTGTGCATCACCTAGAGTTATAGCAGCGAAGCGTGGCAAAAAAGTTAGTCAAATATTTGGACGCGATAGTTCAACCGAGACGGGATAGAATAATGTCTGCACCCTTGCCAAAAAAAATACGTGTAACTCAGATTGGAAGTCCTATTGGTAGAACGAAAGATCAGAGGGCTACTTTAATTGGACTTGGTCTTAATAAAGTCGGTCGGAGTAGAACACTTGATGACACTCAATCAATTCGTGGTATGACTGAGAAGGTTGCGCACTTGGTTCGTGTCGACAAACCGGAGAAGGATAAATAGATCATGAAGTTAAATGAACTTTCTCCGAGTGTAGGCTCTCAAGCGAATAAACGTCGAGTTGGTCGTGGTATTGGCTCTGGTAAGGGAAAAACGTCGGGTCGTGGACATAAAGGTCAGAAGTCGCGCTCTGGAGTTAGTATTAAAGGGTTTGAAGGCGGGCAAATGCCATTTTACCGACGCTTACCTAAGCGCGGATTTACAAATATCTTCAGAAAAAAATATGAAATTGTGAACATAGGCCGGATTCAGAAGGCAGTGGATGAAGGTAAGTTGGATATTAAAAAGATTATAGACACTGCTGCTTTAAAGGAATGTGGTTTAATACGAGGAAAATCTTCTAATATAAGGTTGCTTGCCAAAGGTAAGTTAAAAGCAGCCATACAGGTTAGTGTGACTGCTGCATCTAAAGCTGCTATTGATGCAGTTAAACAGACTGGCGGTGAGGTGAAACTTTTGTCCCCTGCAAAATCAGAAAAGGTGGCTTCTGCTAAGAAGTCAGAAGATAAAGAATCAGAGATCGGTGAGGGTGGAAATCCACCGAAGCCTGCGAGCGTTTAAAGTATGGTATCAGCTGCCGAACAACTTGCGGCTAATCTAAACTTTAGCTCATTTGCAAAAGCAAAAGAGCTACATAGGCGGCTTTTATTTACTTTTGCAGCATTAATTATATATCGACTTGGAACCTATATTCCACTTCCTGGAATAGATTCTGTTGTGATTGCTGAGGTTTTTGAGCAGCAGGCAGATGGAATATTAGGTATGTTCAATATGTTTGCCGGTGGCGCATTAGGGCGAATGACAATTTTCGCACTGAACATAATGCCTTACATTTCCGCAGCTATTATAATTCAGCTTATGACGGCTGTAATGCCCTCACTCGGGCAATTGAAAAAAGAAGGTGAGGCAGGAAGAAAGAAAATTAATCAGTATACAAGGTACGGAACTGTTTTTTTGGCTGCAGTTCAAGCATACGGAATTGCAGTTGGACTAGAAGGGTTTCAGGGCCAAAGTGGAAACGCTGTGCTGGATCCCGGGGCATTTTTTCGATTAACTACCGTCGTTACTCTGACCGGAGGAACGATTTTTTTAATGTGGCTCGGAGAACAGATTACGGCGAGAGGGGTCGGCAATGGAATATCTCTAATTATTTTCGCTGGTATTGTTGCCGAACTCCCAAGGGCATTGGTAAATACATTCGAATTGGGTCGTACGGGTGCTTTATCTGGTGGAATTATAGCGGTTCTAATAATAATGGCTTTAGCGGTTATCGCATTCATTGTATTCATTGAGAGATCTCAACGTCGTATCGTGGTTCAATACCCTAAACGGCAGGTTGGGAGGCGGATGTTTGGGGGCGAAAGTTCCCATTTACCCTTAAAATTAAACACGGCTGGAGTAATTCCACCAATTTTTGCAAGTTCAATCCTGCTATTGCCAATTACAGCGCTAAGTATGAATGCTGGGCAAGGGCCTGGTTGGTTAACTGATGTAACTAGCTTGCTTGGGCGAGGGCAACCTATTTATATGTTGCTTTATGCTGCAGCCATAATATTTTTCACCTTCTTTTATGTATCTGTGGTGTTCAATCCAGCAGATTCGGCAGATAACTTAAAAAAGAATGGTGGGTTCGTGCCGGGTATCAGGCCAGGAAAAAATACTGCTGCGTATCTTGACTATGTTTTAACTCGACTAACGGTAGTGGGGGCTCTCTATCTATCTGCAGTAAGTTTACTGCCAGAATTGCTAATATCTCAATATGCAGTCCCGTTTTATTTTGGTGGCACTAGTCTCTTAATAGTAGTAACAGTGACTATGGATACAGTAGGGCAAATACAGTCGCATTTATTGGCTCATCAGTATGAAGGGTTAATAAAAAAATCTAAACTGAGGGGCAGCCGAAGGTGAATTTGTTATTGTTGGGGCCACCTGGTGCAGGAAAGGGGACGCAGTCACAGTTATTGATGGAACAATATAAAATTCCACAGTTATCAACTGGGGACATGTTGCGTGCAGCTGTTTTGGAGGGCACTTCAATTGGTATTGAGGCAAAGTCTATTATGGAAGCGGGGAAACTAGTACCCGACGAGTTAATGATTGACCTTATCTCAAAACGCATTAATTCAACAGATTGTAGAAATGGATTTATATTAGATGGATTTCCTCGAACTACCGCTCAGGCAAAAGCTCTGGATATTATGTTTGCGGAGCGAGACTTGAAGTTAGATAAAGTGATATCCATAAAAGTAAACGAAGATAAACTTATCGATCGAATTTCTGGTCGTTTTAGTTGTTTGGATTGCGGTGAAGGATATCATGATAGACACAAAAGGCCTCGTGTCGTTGGCAAGTGCGACTCCTGTGGTGGCGAGAGCTTTCAGCGTCGCAAGGATGATAATCGTGAGACGTTAATTGCCCGTTTGAAAGCTTACAATGACCAAACTGCCCCTATCATTCCTTATTATGAAGCTGATGGGCGGTTGATATGTGTTGATGGAATGGCAGATATAGCCTGTGTTAGAAATGCAATATTGAAAATTCTTAAGGATTATGTAAGTGATTGACTTAGTTGGGCACTTTGCAGATAATCCAGCGTGTTTGTCCCGCGCGCCTTCGGTTTATTCGGTGGCGTGCATTTTGGTTTGTAAGGAGTACTGAAACTTGGCGCGTATTTCTGGTGTCAATATTCCCACTAATAAGCCAATAGGTGTATCATTAACCTATATATTTGGCATTGGTCGTACAAAGGCAAAGGAGATCCTTGAAAAGGCAGAGGTTCCCGCAGAGCGTAGAGTAATGGAGCTTAGTGACGCTGAGGTTGCCAAAGTGCGAGAAGTAATAGATCGTGATTATCTTGTAGAAGGTGCTCTACGTCGTGAAACGGCTATGAACATTAAGCGTTTGATGGACCTGGGAGTTTATCGTGGATTACGTCACCGGCGGGGTCTCCCTGTTAGAGGTCAGCGAACCCATACAAATGCTCGAACTCGCAAGGGTCCAGCACGGGCAATTGCAGGTAAAAAGAAATAGGTTTTAAATATGGCTAAATCTCCTAGTTCGCGGAAGCGAGAGCGTAAAAATATTTCTTCGGGTATTGCGCACGTTAATGCTTCATTTAATAATACAATGATTACTATTACCGATGTACAGGGAAATGCGATATCCTGGTCATCAGCTGGAGGAATGGGGTTTCGTGGATCCCGCAAATCTACTCCATATGCAGCGCAAATGGCAGCGGAAGATGCCGGTAAAAAGGCAACAGAACATGGTGTAAAATCGCTTGAGGTGGAAGTAAAAGGCCCTGGTTCGGGTCGTGAGTCTGCACTTCGAGCGCTTCAAACAGCTGGTTTTGTTATCACGGCTATTCGAGATGTGACGCCAATACCGCACAATGGATGTAGACCACGTAAGCGGCGTCGGGTCTGACGCTAAAGTACTAATTTAGACCCACATATATGTGATTTGCCGTCTGTGGCGGCAGATTATTAACTAGTTAAATTTTACCTATCCTATGAGGTTATATCTGTGATCCAGAAAAACTGGCAGGAACTTATAAAGCCGTCAAAACTATCAATTTCTCATAATTCTGAGGGAAGTAACGTTGCTACTATCGTTGCTGAGCCTCTTGAGCGGGGATTTGGTGTAACTCTTGGTAACGCCTTGCGACGCATACTGTTGTCCTCATTGCAAGGGGCTGCGGTAACCGCTATTCAGGTAGATGGAGTGCTTCACGAGTTTTCCTCAATACCTGGAGTTCGTGAGGACCTTACTGATATCGTACTAAATGTTAAGTCATTGGCTCTTCGACTACATGGTGAGGGGCCTAAGCGATTATCAATTAGAGCAAATCAGCCTGGTCCAGTGCTGGCAGGCATGATTGATACTGGTCATGAAGTTGAGGTAATGGATCCTGATTTAATTTTGTGTCATTTGGATGAGGATGCAGAATTGAATATGGAGCTAACAGTGCAAAGTGGCAAAGGATATGTTGCTGCAGCCCAGAATAGACCAGAGGATGCTCCAATTGGATTTATACCAGTTGATGCAATATACAGTCCCGTAAAAAAAGTTGCCTATAAAGTTGAAAATACCCGTGTGGGTCAGGTTACTGATTACGATAAGTTATCTATGACTATCGAAACTAATGGTACTGTCACACCGGAGGACGTAATAGCTCTTGCAGCTAGAATTATGCAGGATCAACTCCAATTGTTTATTAATTTTGAGGAGCCTAGTGAAACTCTCCTTGAAAAGGAACCCGCTGAACCCGAGTTCAATCCAAATCTCTTAAAGAAGGTGGATGAGCTAGAGTTATCAGTACGCTCCGCCAATTGTTTGAAAAATGACAATATTATTTATATAGGTGATTTAGTCCAACACTCAGAATCCGAAATGCTACGTACTCCAAACTTTGGTCGCAAGTCTTTGAACGAAATTAAGGAAGTATTAGGGCATATGGGTTTGCATTTGGGTATGGATGTAGCGAGTTGGCCCCCCGAAAATATTGAAGATATGGCAAAAAAATTGGAAGATCCTTTTTAAAAATATCTTCTAGCGTACCGGAGAAATTATATGAGACATCGTACTAGTGGTCGCAAGTTAAATAGAACATCAAGTCATCGAAAGGCGATGTTTCGTAATATGGTTACTTCGTTGCTCAAACATGAACAGATAAGAACTACATTACCAAAGGCGAAAGAGTTAAAGCCTTTAGTCGATCGCATGATCACTCTAGGCAAAAGAGGTGACCTTCATGCAAGGCGTCAGGCTCTTAGTTATTTGCAGGACGAAAAAATAGTACGCAAATTGTTTGATGTATTGCCCGAACGTTATAATGCAAGAGCGGGTGGATATAGCCGGGTTCTGCGGGCTGGTTACCGATACGGTGACTCTGCTCCCATGGCATATATTGAGTTGGTAGATCGAGATGAGGATGCTAAAGGAATAGATTCCGGGCCAGTGCAGGTTCAAGAGGATGTTCTTGAAAGTGAGGCGCCAGCATAGGTACCAGTGTTTGTTTAATTATAACTATTGATACTACTGCTATTTTATAATTTCTATTATATGATGCTGTGTATATGGGAAAACAGCAGTCACTTTCTCTTTTTAAAAGTCGGGTAACTCCGCCATTAGCAGAAATCCTAAGGCCAAATAATTTGTCCGACTTAGTCGGACAAGAGCATTTGCTTGGCGAAAGTACAGCCGTAGGGAAAATGATCCTAAGCGGACGTTTCTCATCCTGTATTTTGTGGGGGCCTCCAGGTTGTGGTAAAACAACACTCGCTCGATTACTTGCAAAACAATCTGATATGCATTTTGAGTCTGTCAGCGCCGTTTTTTCTGGTGTGGCAGAACTGAGAAAAATTTTTGAGCAGGCTGATTCACGTAAGGAGGGTGGGGAGGGCAGCTTGCTTTTTGTTGACGAAATACACAGATTTTCCAGAGCGCAACAGGATGCGTTTTTACCTGTAGTTGAAGATGGAACAATAATACTAATTGGAGCTACAACCGAGAATCCTTCCTTTCAGTTAAATGATGCTTTGCTATCACGTTGTCAGGTTCTTGTTTTGAGACGTTTAAGTGCTAAAGACTTAGAGAAACTAATTATAAGAGCTGAAAAAGAACTTGGTGATAGAATACCGTTAAATATAGAAGCACGATCTTTGTTAATTGAAATGTCGGATGGGGATGGTCGTTCCCTATTAAACTTAATTGAGCAGCTAACTTCTTTAAATTTGAAAGGAGAGCTTGATAAAGCCTCCTTAGCAGCGACATTGAATCGCCGGGCAGCAATTTATGATAAGTCCCAGGATGGGCACTATAATTTAATTAGTGCTTTACACAAATCTCTTCGTGGGTCAGATGTTGATGCTGCTCTTTATTGGCTAGCTCGTATGCTAATTGGGGGAGAGGACCCTGCATTCATAGCCCGTCGATTGGTGCGATTTGCATCTGAGGATGTTGGTTTGGCTGAACCTTCAGCAGTAGGCCATGCAATTTCAGCCTGGGAGGCATATGAAAGGTTAGGGTCTCCAGAGGGTGACCTTGCATTGGCAGAGGCGGTAGTATTTTTAGCCACTGCTCCTAAATCTAACGCGTTGTATAGGGCAATGAATAAAGCTATGAATGAGGCGTCAGCTAGTGGTTCTTTGTCTCCCCCTAAACATATTCTAAATGCTCCAACGAAACTGATGAAAGAGGCTGGATATGCGGAGGGATATATTTACGACCATGATACAGTAAATGCATTTTCAGGTCAGAACTATTTTCCAGAGGGTATGGAAAGGCAAATATTCTATCAGCCGGTAGGGCGTGGTTTCGAAAGCGAGATAAATAAGCGTTTAGAACAGTGGAAACATTTACGGACGGATAGAATTGATAAGGATACTAAAGTCTGATGTTTAAAGCGTTATACTTAACTTTATACCGACTTGGTAGGCCAGAATACTTCATCAATTCTTAGCGGTGTTCTGACCTATTGGTATATCACATACTTTATAAAGTTGTTCGAACTCTCTACTGATGGTTTCATTATATGAGCGAAGCAATCTCGGTATTAGTTACTAATGAGGATACTGATGTCCGTCTAGATAGATGGCTTCGTAGGAGATATCCAAATGTTCACCAAGGTAGGCTTGAAAAGTTATTTCGCACTGGCCAAATACGTGTAGACGGACATAGGGTTAAAGGTAGTTTGCGTTTGGTTTCTGGAAATTCAATCAGAATCCCCCCCATATTGGGTTTGTCTGAGAAAACAAGGCCACCCAAAACTAAGAAAATAGCTCTAAATAGTGAAAAAGTATCTCTAGTAAGAAAGTGGGTAATTTTTAAGAATAACGACATATTAGCTATTAATAAACCATCTGGTTTGGCAGTTCAGGGGGGTACAGGTATAAGAGAACATCTGGATTTAATGCTTGATGCACTCAGGTTCGATGCAGAAGAAAGGCCTCGTTTGGTACATCGTCTAGATCGCGATACGAGTGGTGTTTTACTATTAGCTCGCACTATTTCTAGCGCCCGTGAGCTAGCAAAAATATTTAGAGAGAAAGAATTATGTAAAACTTACTGGGCACTCACTGCAGGGGTTCCGGCTCAAAAAGAAGGAAGAATCGATATTGCATTATTAAAGAAAAAGATAAGTAAAATTAAAGATGAGATAGTAATTACTAAGGACGGCATGAACGCAATAACGGATTATAAAATTGTGGAGCGCGTAGGAAATTCTTTTGCATGGCTCTCGCTTCGACCTCATACAGGTAGAACACATCAAATTCGGATCCATTGTGCTGCTTCATTAAACTGTCCGATTGTAGGCGATAAAAAGTATAACCTGTGCGACAATGAAATTGATTTCACGGGTTTAGGAGACGGTTTGCATTTACATTCTCGCTCACTGCAACTTTCATACACAAGTGAAGGTAATAATAAAAAAACTTGGTTAGACTTGGTCGCTCCTATCCCAGAGCATATGTCTCAAAGTTGGGAATATTTAGGTTTTGATAAAAACTATACCCAAGATAATATCAGCGTTCTCGATACCTAAACATGTTGGTAGTATTTGATTGCGATGGAACGTTGGTAGATAGCCAGCATATAATAATTGAATCTATGTGTACTGCTTTCAAGCAGAATAACTTACCTAGGCCATCTGATGATGCCATAAGGCGAATTGTAGGCCTTTCATTACGAGACGCGGTTCAGTCGCTTGTCGAGAATAAAGACGAATTCCTTATTAGTAGTATAGTTAGTTTGTATAGAAAAACATTTTTTGAGATTCGCCATAGCAAGCGCTTGCCGGAGAGTTTATATCCTAACGTCACGGAGACCCTTGATTCGATTAGAAAAGCCGGAAATGTGCTTGGTATTGCAACTGGTAAATCAAGAAAAGGACTAATTGCCACATTAGAATCCCATGGTATTCTTGATCACTTTGCAACATTGCAAACTGCTGATGATTTGCCCGGAAAACCTAATCCAGAAATGCTTTATAGGGCGATGAAGGAAACAGGATGTAAAAAATGTCACACTATTTTTATAGGTGACACAGTATTTGATATTGAAATGGCCAAAAATGCCGGCATCAAGGGTTATGGGGTTTCTTGGGGGTATCACGATGAGGAGGAACTGGTTGCAGCAGGTGCGACTTTAGTCCTCAGAGATATTAAGGAATTGTTACCTCTGTTGGGTTAAATTATTTAAATTGGAAACCTAACTTTTATAAACTGTATGACTAAGTGATCCTTTGATTCCAGTAATGCAAATTTATTAGTTATATAAGAAGTTACGTTAGTTATTGTAAAGTCGCCGAAAACTTCATGAAACACCTCCCCATGAAGCCCATTTTCAAATATCACTTACCCGTTATTTATGGGTGGAGTTTTGAATGTTGTAAGTATGATGAGTTATAATGAGTAAGTTTTTATATAATGAAGTAGCAGCCCAAATGTCGGCAGATGGCAATTTCATGATAAAAGTTGACGGACAGGTTTTTAAGACTCCCAACGGGGAAACAGTAGTGGGTAATGGGATGTTGATTAAAGCGTTAGCAGAGGAGTTGAAGACACAAAAAACAGAATTAAATTTTCATGACATGCCTTTAACTCGTTATGTTTTTACAGCCTTTGATCGAGTAAGAGGGCGTCGAGACTCCGTCATAAATGAAATAGTAAGATATGTGGAAACTGACCTTTTATGTTATCGAGTTAGTAGTCCGCAAGAGTTAGTAAAGAAGCAGGACAAACTATGGCAACCATTGGTCGACTGGAGTAAAGATAAGTATGGCATAGGATTAATTACGTCCGTAGGGACTCTATCAATTTTGCAAGACCCTGCAACATTGAAAAAGGTTCATCAAATAATAAAATTAATGAACAATTTTCGTCTCACAGGTATGTATAAGGCGGTGGCGCTTAGTGGATCAGCAATCGTCGGACTGGCTATTCTTGAAGGGACTTTAACAGTTGAAAAAGCATGGAAAATTGCAAATTTGGAAGAAAGTTGGCAACTTGAGCGTTGGGGGCATGATACAGAATTACTTGAACGTTTGACAATATCAAAAAAGGAGTTCGCAGATTTGGGTCACTTTCTTTCGCTGATTAAACTTTAGTTTTTGCAATACGACAAACTCTTTATTGATACAAACAATAATGGTTGTAACTTGCTGCGTCCTGGTAAACTGGTAGGAAACAGAAAATGAAAGACATTATTAAACGGTTAGAAGAAAAACGTTCAGCCGCCAGAAACGGAGGTGGTGATAAGCGTATCGAAGCACAACATGCTAAAGGCAAATTAACAGCCAGAGAGCGCCTCGAACTATTACTCGATAAAGATTCGTTTGAAGAATATGACATGTTTGTAGAACATCGATGTAATGATTTTGGTATGAGTAAGAATACTATTCCCGGAGATGGAGTTGTAACCGGACATGGAAAAATAAATGGAAAATTAGTTTTTGTGTTTAGCCAAGACTTTACTGTTCTCGGAGGTTCATTAAGTGAGGCTCATGCTGAGAAAATATGTAAAATTATGGATCAAGCTATTAAGGTCGGTGCGCCGATTATAGGGCTTAATGATTCTGGAGGGGCTAGAATTCATGAAGGTGTTGCATCTCTAGGGGGATACGCAGAAGTATTTCAGCGTAATGTGTTAGCTTCCGGAGTAGTTCCTCAGATTTCTGTTGTTATGGGGCCTTGCGCTGGAGGTGCAGTGTATTCACCCGCTATGACAGACTTTATATTTATGGTTGAACAAAGCTCATATATGTTTGTTACGGGTCCAGACGTGGTTAAGACTGTGACACACGAACAAGTGAGTCATGAGGAGCTAGGCGGAGCTAAAACTCATACTGCAACCTCAGGTGTCGCCGACTGTACATATAGTGACGATATAGTGACGTTGGCGGAAGTGAGGCGTTTCATGGATTTTCTGCCGTCATCCAACAGGGAAAAGCCACCATCCTTTTCATACTCCGAATCTACTGAGAACTCGGATATATCCCTAAACAATTTAATACCAACTGATCCTCAAACACCTTATGACATGAAGGAGCTCATTTTAAATATTGTTGACGAAAAAGATTTTTTTGAGATCAAACCATCCTATGCAAAAAATATTGTCATTGGTTTAGCTCGGTTAGAGGGTACGACTATTGGAATTGTTGCAAATCAGCCGATGACTTTAGCTGGGTGTTTAGATATTGCATCCTCGCGTAAGGCAGGTAGATTTGTTAGGTTCTGTGATTGTTTTAATATTCCGTTGCTTACTTTAGTTGACGTACCTGGCTTTTTACCAGGCTTAGACCAGGAACATAGTGGTATTATTACTCATGGCTCAAAATTACTTTATGCTTATGCAGAGGCTACTGTGCCTAAGGTAACGGTGATTACTCGAAAGGCTTACGGCGGAGCTTATGACGTTATGAGTTCTAAACATTTACGAGGTGATATAAATTATGCATGGCCGAGCGCTGAGATTGCAGTTATGGGTTCAAAGGGGGCGGTGGAAATAATATTTAGAGGAGCTCTTGACGACCCCGCCGCAGCTGAAGAAAAAATTGAAGAATATCGTACAAAATTTGCAAACCCATTCGCTGCAGCGAATAGAGGTTATATTGACGATGTAATAATGCCGCAAAATACACGCCAGCGGATTTGCAGAGCATTTGCTATGCTTAAAAATAAGCAATTAGAGAACCCATGGAAGAAGCACGGAAATATACCGTTATAGAAGAGAATTACTTATTATGTTCAAGAAGATATTAATTGCAAATCGAGGAGAAATTGCTTGTCGAGTAATACGTACCGCTAAATCTTTAGGTATTGGGACATTAGCAGTTTATTCAGATGCTGATAAAGATGCGCTTCACGTACGTGAAGCGGACGAGAGTTTTTACATTGGCCCTTCTCCTGTCAGCCAAAGCTACCTAAACCTGGAAAGTATTATTATAGCCGCATGCGAAATGAGAGCTGATGCCGTACATCCAGGTTATGGGTTTTTATCTGAGAATGCTGAGTTCGCAGAAAGATTGGGCGCAGAGAAAATATGCTTTATAGGACCATCTCCATCAGCAATATCTTCAATGGGTGATAAAATTGAGGCAAAAAAAGTTGCTATAGCAGCTGGAGTTAACACTATTCCAGGGTGTGGCGAGGCAGTTTTTGATCTTCAAGATGCGAAGGATATTGCAGGTGAAATTGGTTATCCGGTAATGATTAAAGCTGCAGCAGGAGGTGGAGGCAAAGGAATGCGTATAGTTAATTCCAAGGAACTCCTCGAGGAATGTATGACTTCTGCTATGCATGAGGCTGAGCAAGCATTTGGTGATGAGAGAGTATTCATTGAGAAGTTCATCAATGAGCCAAGGCATATAGAAATACAGGTTCTAGCCGATAACTTTGGTAATGTAATACATTTAGGAGAGAGAGAGTGCTCCATACAACGCCGGCATCAGAAGATTATTGAAGAAGCTCCGAGTCCGTTGATAAATGAGAAGACTAGAAAGGCAATGGGTATACAATCTTGTGCGTTGGCTAGAGCCGTAAATTATACGTCTGTCGGCACTGTAGAGTTCGTTGCTGACCAGCAGGGTAATTTTTTCTTTCTAGAAATGAACACGCGACTACAGGTAGAACACCCTGTAACTGAATTTATTACAGGATTAGATTTGGTTGAACAACAGATTAGGGTTGCAAGCGGGGAAGAACTATCGTTTTCACAGGAAGAAGTTAAACGTTCTGGGTGGTCGATCGAATGTCGATTATATGCGGAAGATCCAGAAAGAGGATTCATGCCATCTACTGGAAGACTCAGTCGTTATCAAGAGCCAGCAAAAAACGAAAATATACGAGTTGACACCGGAGTATATGAAGGCGGAGAAATTACTGTCTTTTATGATCCCATGATTTCTAAATTGATGAGTTACGGTAAAGATCGTGTAAGTGCTATTGATAGTATGCTGTCGGCTTTAGATTATTATCAGGTTCATGGCATATCGCATAATTTAACATTTCTATCTTCGATTCTTAGTAGTTCTCGCTTTATAAGTGGAAATTTAAGCACGTCATTTATCGAAGAAGAGTATCCTCGGGGTTTTTTCGCCTCACCTAACAAAAATGCACTAGAGGTCATAATCCCTACTGCTGCATTTGTTCAATTAAAGTTAAAAAAGCGCCGAGCAAGAATGTGTAAGCCTGTAACATTATGTAATTATATGGTGTTGGCTAACAGAGAGTATTATCCGATTTCTATTTCTGAGATTGATAATGGTATTGAGGCAACTTATGAGGAAAGAACCTTTATCATAAAGAGTAATTGGCGACCAGGTAACGAAGTTTTTTGTGGAGAAATCGATAACATTCCGGTTGTAGTTCAATTAGCTGTTCGGGGTACGGATATATGGATGTCCTGGCGTGGAACTTCGACCACTGTAACGGTTCGGTCCGAGCGCGCAGCTGAGTTCGCTCTTAATATGCCAATAAAAGAAAGTGCAGATCTTTCTAATTTTCTTATTTCACCAATGCCTGGTTTGGTTGTATCGATATCAATTCAAGTCGGCGACCAAGTTAGAGCAGGTCAACCTCTTGTTATAGTAGATGCCATGAAAATGGAAAATGTTCTTAGAGCAGAAAGGGATGCAATAGTATCTAAAATTATGGTTTCTGAGGGAGACAGCGTTGCCGTAGATCAGGTAATCATTGAGTTTAATTAATACTACTAAGGAATCTCTGGCGCTTTTAAAAAGAATATATAGCTATCATCACGAATGGTGTAGGAGGGGCGTTTTTATCTATCCATTCGGAAAATACACTTCGAATTTGCGTTTGAGAATCATGTCTATTTCTTGTGTCGTTGTATTTATTCCGAGATCTGCTAGAGACGTAATTCCGTAAGTTTGTATGCCACAAGGAACAATTCCTTCATAATGCTTTAAGTTGGGGGAGATATTCAAAGATATACAATGGAAAGTTACCCATTTTCTAATTCTGACTCCTAAGGCTGCAATTTTGGCTTCCTTGCCATCAGGCATTATCACCCAGACACCAACTCTTCCTCTTCGACGAATTCCCTCGATGCCAAATGTACAGATCGTGTCGATAATCCAGCATTCCAAAGCTTTAACGTATGAATGAAGGTCTTTTCCTCGGCGTTGAAGATCTAACATGACGTAGGCAATTCTTTGACCTGGTCCGTGGTAAGTATATTGTCCACCGCGAGTAGACTTATGAACGGGAAATGACTTTTGATCCAATAAGTCATTATCTTTAGCGCTAGTTCCAGCCGTATAAAGTGGAGGGTGCTCAAGAAGCCAAACGGTTTCACCTTCACCCGTTTCCCGTATTTTTCTGACACACGATTCCATAGTATTGATCGCGTGGAGATAAGTTATGGGTTCTGAACTAATTTTCCAGTTAATTTTTGGACGATGGGTATTATTTTCTGCAATATTACGCAATACGGAAACCTTTTTAGAAAAATGAACCTAAGTAGTAATGAAATATTATATTTAATACTAGTTTAAGTGTTCTTGCCAGTTTGGTATGTCGTTAAAAAACTTAATATTTTTCTTCATCCACTAATAGTAAGAGTGGCAGAGTTTATTGGGATATTGGCCAAATAAAGAAGCGTCGGTTGCCAAATGTTAGATTCTCTTTTTCTTATGATTTAATTAAAAATTTAAATTTAGTTTACTTTTGGATTCTTTGGAAAAGGTCTAACAAAAAAGTTAGCTCTCCGCGGTTTTTAGGAATAGTTATATTAAACAAGAATTTTGGTGTTAGAATCCGTTGTTATGATGGAATTTGTGAGGATCCTCGATGGGCTGTATTGGCTTTGTAATTCTGAATTTTGATTGCCCACAGGGCTAAAGTTATATGACAAACGAATCTTCTAATCGTATTTTACTGAGTAATGGCCAAGAAGAAGGGCTGTATGGATTGACTACTGCGCTGGTGCGCGCCGTCAGTGAAGCCATTGGGAAAAACAACCCAGATCATCTCCGGGAATTAATATTACCACTTCATGCGGCTGATTTAGCTGACTTAATTGAGCGTCTCTCTGGAGATGAACGCCACCGTTTGATAACTATGGTGGATGACAGTATTAGCGGTGAAGTTTTGGCATTCATAGAGGACAATGTACGCGATGCGATAATAGAACAGTTAGATGCAGGTGAAGTTGCTGCCGCCATCTCAGACTTAGATACTGATGACGCTGTTACTGTACTGGAAGACCTTGATCCTCCGCAACAACGTATGATTCTTGAAGCGCTTCCAGAGGAAGCTGATCGCATTGGTATGACTGAAAGTCTGACATACCCAGAAAATACTGCGGGTCGCTTGATGCAACGAGAGGTTATAAGTCTCCCTGAAGTTTGGACTGTGGGGCAAACCATAGACCACATGCGGGAGAGTTCAGAACTGCCAGATGATTTCTATGAAATCTTTGTTGTTAATGCGAGCCACGAACCAATCGGGACAGTCAGATTAAATCGTTTGCTAAGAGAAAGAAGGCCCGTACGTTTGAGAGATATCATGGATGAGAAGCTCCATAAAATACCAGCAGATACAGATCAAGAGGAAGTCGGTTATGTATTTGACCAGTATGACCTAATCTCAGCCCCTGTAGTAGGTAAAAGCGGACGTCTAATTGGTGCTATTACAGTTGATGACGTATTAGACGTTGTTCAAGAAGAGGCTGAGGAAGATATATTTCGTTTAAGTGGGGTTCAGGAAGCTGACGTATATAGAGCAGCTCTTCAAACGGCAGGCGGTCGTTTTATTTGGTTGCTTGTAAATCTAGCAACAGCAATTTTAGCTTCTTTCGTTATTTACCAATTTTCGGGCACTATAGATCAAATGGTTGCGTTAGCTGTCCTTATGCCCATTGTTGCATCAATGGGGGGTAATGCCGGAACACAAACGTTGACAGTGGTTGTTCGCGCTATAGCAACTAAAGATATAACTCCTACTAATGTACATCGTGTATTGGGCAAGGAAACAATCGTTGGATTATTAAATGGAGTTATTTTTGCATCATTAACAGGTTGTGTTGCTGGAGGTTGGTACGCCGACCTTTCCCTTGGGTTTGTAGTGGGTGGTGCAATGATTATAAATATGCTTGTTGCGGGCGTATTTGGTTTAATAATACCCGTAATATTATGGCGATTAAAAATTGACCCAGCAACTGCTGCAGGGGTTTTACTCACTACAGTTACTGATGTGATAGGATTCTTAGCTTTTCTAGGATTGGCTGGTATTTTTTTACTTTAATAATTTTTCTAGTAAATTCCGTTTAATGGAGGATGCACGTATGATTTCAAACCATTGGCCAAGCCTCAAGTTTTGTTTGGGAGAGACTGTGGATATGATCAGGGAAAGTGTGGAAAATTTTGCAGCAGCAGAAATCGCTCCACTAGCAAGTGAGATAGATTCTGAAAATGAATTTCCAAGGAGGTTGTGGCTGCGTCTTGGCAAGCTTGGATTGCTGGGCATTACTGTTGAGGAAAAGTATGGTGGTTCAGGTCTCGGCTATCTAGAACATGTAGTGGCCATGGAGGAAATTAGTCGGGCATCTGCTTCCGTTGGTTTGAGTTATGGAGCTCACTCAAACTTATGCGTGAATCAAATACAACGTCACGGGAATGACAAGCAAAAGAGAAGATATTTACCTAAATTAATATCTGGAGATCATATTGGTGCTCTCGCTATGAGTGAAGCAAATGCTGGTTCAGATGTAGTTGGTATGAAGGCTATGGCTATCAAGAAGGGGAATCAGTATCTACTAAATGGAACCAAAATGTGGATCACAAATGGTCCTGATGCAGAGGTTCTAATTGTCTATGCAAGAACTAAAGAGAAAAACAACTCTTCGGGAATAACTGCCTTTTTAATTGAAAAGGGTATGCCTGGTTACAGTACTTCGCCAAAGTTAAATAAGTTGGGTATGCGAGGCTCAAATACCTGTGAACTTGTATTTAATAATTGTGAAATTCCTGAAGAGAATATTTTGGGAGAATTACATAATGGTATTTCCGTATTAATGAGTGGTCTTGATTATGAACGAACTGTGCTGGCGGGAGGGCCAATAGGCATTATGCAAGCGTGTATGGATGTAGTCCTGCCTTACGTGCAAGAGAGGAAACAATTTGGGAAAGCTATTGGAGAATTTCAAATTATGCAGGGTAAGCTTGCTGACATGTATACGACTCTGAATGCTACCAAAGCATACGTTTATGCTGTGGCACAGGCATGTGATCGTGGTGAGACAAATCGTAAGGATTCGGCCGGAGCAATTCTATTTGCGGCCGAGAAGGCGACGTGGATGGCATTGGAAGCAATTCAGGCTCTTGGAGGCATGGGTTATGTAAATGAATCTCCAACAGGTAGGCTATTGAGGGACGCTAAACTTTATGAAATTGGCGCAGGTACAAGCGAAATTCGGCGAATATTGATTGGAAGAGAGTTATACAACAACAGGTAATAGTTGTACTTTAGTTTTTTAGGCAAAAGCAAAAACGGGAAAGTGTGATTGGTCAATATTTTTTATTTTAAAAGAAGGTAGAGTGCTTTTTGTCAAAGCAAGTTTTGTAAGTGTTAAGGAGCGGTAGAATGAAAATCAATGACCCTATTGTTATCGTTGGAATGGCACGCACGCCTATGGGTGCTTTTCAAGGGGATTTAAAAGGTGCTGCAGCATGGGAGTTGGGGGCTGCTGCTATCAAAGCCGCCTTAACTCGCTCAGGAGTTGAGGGTGATCATGTCGATGAAGTAATAATGGGCAATATTCTTTCCGCTGGTCAAGGTCAAGCGCCTGCTCGGCAGGCATCAATTGCTAGTGGAATACCCAATTCGGTAGGGTGTACAACTATCAACAAGATGTGTGGTTCAGGAATGAAAGCAACAATGTTTGCCCATGACCTGATTTCTTGTGGTGCTAATCGCATTATGATTGCGGGAGGAATGGAGAGCATGAGTAATGCTCCTTATCTTCTCAATCGGGCTCGCCAAGGTTTTAGAATGGGGCATGCAGAAGCTAAAGACCATATGTTTCTTGACGGATTAGAGGACGCGTATGCAAAAGGTACATTGATGGGTGTGTTCGCAGAAGCTACTGCTGAGAAATACCAATTTACTAGACAACAACAAGACGATTTTACGATTACATCGTTAAATCGTGCTTGTTCGGCCATAGAGGATGGATCATTCCGAAGTGAGATTGAACCGTTTGTTATCAAATCAAGAAAAGGAACAGCTGAAATAATTAATGACGAACAACCTCCTAAAGCGTCAATCGAAAAGATCACAAATTTAAATCCGGCATTTTTAGAAGGAGGCACAGTGACTGCTGCAAATTCCAGTTCAATTTCAGATGGTGCAGCTGCATTAGTTATTATGCGGCAAAAGGAAGCTGAGAATCGTGGGCTTTCACCAATCGGAATAATTAGAGGACATGCAACATATTCTCAGGAACCAGCGTGGTTTACGACCGCTCCTGCGCCTGCCATCAATGATCTACTTGGAAAAGTTGGTTGGAGCTTGGATGAGGTAGGTTTGTTTGAGATCAATGAGGCATTTGCGGTGGTAGCGATGGCTGCAATGCGAGACTGTGGTATTCCACACGAGAAAGTTAATGTTCACGGAGGAGCGTGTGCCCTTGGCCACCCTATCGGGGCATCTGGGGCAAGACTTATTGTTACTCTACTTTCTGCGATGCATAAATACCATGAGAATAAAGGAATTGCAGCACTATGTATCGGGGGCGGAGAAGCCACCGCTATAGCATTGGAACGGATACACTAGTAATGTCAACTTCCACTCCAGAGGCAATCCCAGCGAATAACGCGATAGCAATAAAATTATCTGCTGGTGATAGTATAAAATTAATAAACACGCATGGTTCGCAGGTTGTTGACACGTGGGCTTTCAACGCATTTGACCCCAGAGAATTTATGTCTATGGAACATAGTCGTGTTGCAATTCAGAAAATTGTACCATCAGTTCGTGATGTTATGGTAACGAATCGTAGGAACCCCATTCTAACATTTGTTGAGGATACATCCCCTGGTATTCATGATACTTTAATTGCCGCTTGTGATAGGTTTAGATATGAGCAGTTAGGTTGTAAAGGATATCATCCATCCTGTGCGGATAACTTGTTTGCCTCGCTCAAAGTAAAGGGAATAATTCCACCAGAGGTACCATCGCCATGGAATATGTGGATGCATGTTTCATCCGATAAATTGGGTCGGTTGAGTTTCGAAACTCCGGTTAGTAAGAAAGGGGACTACGTTGTACTGCGTGCAGAGTGCGATTTACACATCGTATTCTCATGCTGTCCACAAGATATGATTCCAATCAACGGTTGTGAGAGTACACCCAAAGAATGCCATTTTGAAATATTGTCTAAATGTGAGGTTTAAAATGAATAATAATGTTGGTTCTTTGCTTACGGAAGAGCAGGGTATGATTCGGGATATGGCTAGAGACTTTGCCGTTAAGGAATTAACACCTCATGCAGCTGAATGGGATAGAAATGGAGGATATCCAGAAGATATGTACCGACGCATGGGATCTCTTGGGTTAATGGGCATGATGGTACCAGAAGAATATGGCGGAGCAGATACCGATCACGTTTCATACTCTCTAGCGATGGAGGAGATCGCTGCAGGAGATGTAGGCACGTCCACAGCAATGAGCGTTAACAATTCTTTAGCGTGCGCTGGGTTATTAGGATTTGGATCAGAACACCAGAAAGATCAGTTCTTAAGACCACTTGCTACTGGAGAAATGTTAGGTGCATTTTGTTTAACTGAACCTCATACCGGTTCCGATGCTTCTGCACTTCGAACTAAAGCAGTGTTGAAGGGAAATTCCTTTGTGTTGAATGGTACGAAACAGTTTGTCACATCTGGGTCGAAGGCAGATATCGCTTTAGTTGTTGCAGTAACGGAGCCAGAAGCAAGGAAAAAGGGTATGAGTTGTTTCATAGTACCAACTGATACACGGGGATATAATATAGCCAGCTTCGAGCAAAAACTGGGTCAGCGAGCACATGACACGTGTCAAATTGTCTTTGAAGATTTACATTTAACTCCAGATTTAATGCTCGGAGATCCCGGAGATGGTTATCGCGTTGCTCTTTCTAATCTGGAAGGGGGGCGTATTGGTGTAGCTTCGCAGGCTCTTGGTGCAGCACGGGCAGCTTTTGAGGCGGCGGTGAAATATGCGAAGGAACGAGAAAGTTTTGGCAAAAGAATTTTTGACCACCAGGCAGTTAGTTTTCGTCTTGCTGATATGGCTACTCAGATTGATGCGGCAAGGCTTCTTACTCATAACTCTGCGCGTTTGCGCGATGCTGGACTTTCATGCGTCAAGGAGGCAAGTATGGCAAAGTTATTTGCCTCAGAAATTGCAGAAAAAGTATGTTCTGATGCCATACAAACTTTTGGAGGTTACGGGTATCTCAACGACTTTCCAGTCGAACGTTATTGGCGAGATATGAGGGTGTGTAAAATTTATGAAGGGACTAGTGACGTGCAGCGTATGGTAATTAGCCGAGTCATAGATTCTGATTTTGACTAATTAAGATATTTGTACAAAACGATTAATCTCATGAGACTTAATAATAAAGATAAATATATATATTTCAGATATTTATCAAATATTTTTAATGTATCTTATTGTGTATGAAACCTTTTAGTATAAGAAATGCAGATAATTTTCTTTAATTATATCGTTCTTTGTAGCGGTCTAAAGTAGAGATTAGTAGCGAAGGGTCAGCATTCCCTCCAGATAGTATCAGTCCAACTTTTTTGCTTTTCATTTCTCTTTTTTCTTTTAAAAGAGCGGCTAAAGGGGCGGCGCCTGCACCTTCGGAAAGGTTATGAGTATCTGTAAGGTAGTAACCCATCGCATCAAGAATTTGTTTATCACTAACTCTTACAATCCTTTCGGCACCGCCAAGAATTATTTGTAGTGCTTCGGGAACAGGAACTCGACAAGCTATACCGTCGGCCAATGTTTGTGCTGTATCAGTATTAATTGGTTTGCCAGCAGTAAAGGACTTGGCGTATGTATCAGCATTATTACTAACTACACCGACGATGCGCGTGCTGAGATTAAGTGCATTTCTAGCAGAAATTAATCCACATATGCCTGAACCCAGTCCTATTGGTACGTAAACGGTATGTAAATCATTGATGGAGCGAAAAAA
Source organism: uncultured Rhizobiaceae bacterium (assembly GCA_964427515.1). GTDB lineage: Bacteria > Pseudomonadota > Alphaproteobacteria > UBA828 > UBA828 > CAYRUX01. The sequence continues at coordinate 1,405 of CAYRUX010000133.1, read as the reverse complement.
CTCTATCCCGTATGTTGCTACTCCAATCACAAGGTTCATATCAAAAGACGGTATGCTTTTAGTGCGGTTTGAGTTTACCAATGTTACTGAGTATTCCAATGCTTCCTGAAAATCTTCTCCGTATTCAATTAAGTCAGCACCCAACCCCACCATAGCAGCATTTTTACTGGGCGAATTGCCTTTTGGGACAACAATTTTTGCTTTTAATCCATTAATCCCTGCAGACAGCGCAATGCTTTGCCCATGATTTCCGCGTGTAGCAGCTACTACTTCAGAAATTTTGTCCTTATTAAGATTCTTCATGTAATACAACCCACCACGAATTTTGAATGCACCTATTGGTGTATGATTCTCATGTTTAACGTAGACCTCTGCTCCTGTCCGCTGAGATAAAAGGGGCCAGTGAATTTGTGGTGTTGGTGATAGACTTTGGTGTATTAGTTCAGTAGCTTTTTCAAGCGTAGTTAAATTAGGTAACTTCATGATTCCTCGCTTAAGTTTATTGGTACTGTATATTTAAAAATAATTTGTGACGATTGATTTTCGTTCTCTTATCTTTAGAAATAAGTTGTGTTGCGAAGAAGGATTCAACAAATGAGACGTTTGACCAGCAAAGTAGATTTACATTCATCGGAATTCAAAAATAATTTTAAATGTATGAGTGAGCTCGTTGAACATCTAACCACAACGGTGGAGGAAATAAAAACTGGGGGTACTTTAAAAGCTAGATTGCAGCATCTCAAGAGGGGAAAAATGATAGTCAGAGATCGAGTGACTACTCTAATTGACCCAGGGTCTGAGTTTATGGAACTTTCTCCGCTCGCAGCTTTTGGTGTATACGAGGATAGAGTTCCGGCAGCAGGTATCATTACAGGAATTGGATGTGTATCAGGTCGTGAATGTATGATAATTGCAAATGATGCTACAGTTAAGGGCGGAACATATTACCCTATTACCGTAAAAAAGCACCTTAGGGCGCAGAAGATAGCTGCTGAAAATAACTTGCCCTGCCTTTATCTGGTAGATTCTGGTGGTGCGAATCTTCCCTTTCAGGATCAAGTATTTCCTGATCGCGAGCATTTTGGAAGAATTTTTTATAATCAGGCAAGAATGTCTGCGTCCGGTATTCCTCAAATTGCCTTAGTACTGGGGTCGTGCACAGCGGGTGGAGCATATGTGCCGGCGATGTCTGACGAGACTATTATAGTAAAGGAACAAGGTACAATATTCTTGGGAGGGCCCCCGTTGGTTAAGGCAGCAAGTGGTGAGGATGTTACCTCTGAGGAATTGGGCGGTGGCGATGTCCATACACGTATATCTGGGGTGGCCGATTATTTAGCAAGTGACGAAAAGGAAGCGCTAACACGAGCCAGAAGTATAGTTAATAGGCTTGATACAGATGATC
>CAYRUX010000132.1:0-9233 GCA_964427515.1 uncultured Rhizobiaceae bacterium | reverse complement strand
GGTAAAAAATATTCGCGTACGGTTGAGACGAATTTATTGCTCAGCGATTTTATACGTCATGAAATTCGTCTCACTGGCACTCACGTTGGGTGTGAGCATGGCGTCTGCGGAGCATGTACAGTTTTATGTAATAACCAGCCAATCAGATCATGTTTAATGCTCGCAGTACAAAGTAATGGACTTCATCTTGAGACTATAGAATCGCTAGCAGACGAAGGTAATTTTCACCCACTTCAGGAAGCATTTTCAGAAAAACATGGCCTCCAATGCGGATATTGTACACCTGGTATTCTAATGACTTTAAAAGCATTCTTAACAGCAAACCCGGAAGCTAGTGAAAACGAAATCCGAGTGGCGCTTTCTGGAAATCTATGCCGCTGCACTGGATATCAACAGATCATAGAGGCCGCAATCCATGCTGCTGCAATAATGCGTGAGAAATTATGAGTACGCGACTAATTGGAGAAACAGTTAAAAGAAGCGAAGACCGACGGCTTCTTACTGGGATGGCATCGTTTATAGACGACATAGAATTGGCGGATATGGCCCATGCTACTGTTCTAAGAAGTCCACATGCAAAAGCAGACATTCTCAAAATAGATACATCTAAAGCATCCGAATCACCCGGTGTGCTTAAAATCATTACAAGTGCTGATTTAGGTAAAGCTAATCTCCCAATGCCGTTGCTAAATGAAGACAGGGGTTTTATCCATCCGAGAACGCACCAGGTGTTAGCATCCGATTGTGTGAAATTTTCAGGAGAAGCAATAGCACTAGTGGTTGCCGAAAAACGGTATCTTGCAGAAGACGCATTGGAGCTAATAGAAGTTACATACAGCCCGTCTCCAGCGACAATAGATCTGATGTCTTCAAGCAGTTCAACTGCTCCCCTGGTTCATGCAGATACTAAGTCGAATATAGCTTGTGAAACTACAAACTCCCACGGAGACATAAAATCAGCCTTTAAATCTGCAGATATCATTATAAAAGAGGAGCTTCGGCCAGAACGAGGCTGTGCGCAACCGATGGAAACACGAGGCGTGGTCTCCAAATTTGATGATTCGTCCGGACACTTTACAATATGGGACACTACCCAGATACCAACCAGTGCCCGTAATTTACTCGCAGAGAGATTAGAAGTTCCTGAATCAAAAGTAACTGTTATTGCTCCCGACGTGGGCGGAGGATTTGGCGTAAAAATTATGCTCGTCTATCCAGAAGAATTCCTTATTCCTTTCGTATCTAGGCTGCTACATCGCCCTATCAAATGGATAGAGGACCGCCAAGAGCATTTTCTAGGGTCTAATCATGAAAGACTCATGATTCACCAGGTTGAGTTGGCTGCAACAAACGATGGCCACATTCTTGGTTTACGAGATATTTTTTATTACGATACTGGCGCTTATTGCCCATACGGTCCAATTAATGCGGAATGTTGTCAAGCGGTCCTACCCGGGCCATATAAGATCCCAGCCATCGAAAGCAAATATATTGCGGTTTACACCAATACGCCGATTGTAAGCCCCTACCGCGGCGCCGGACAACCACATGGTACGTTTGTAATTGAAACAATGATGAACCGACTGGCAGACCGATGTAAAATTGATCCAGCGGAAGCTAGACGCAAAAATCTTGTTACACCTGAAGACTGTCCATTCGATGGTGGAACAGTATTTCAATACGGTAATCCTCTAATTCATCAGGATTGTGATTACCCTTCCCAATTGAATAAGTTACTCCACGAGCTGAACTACAAAGAATTTAAACAATTACAACTAAAAGATCGTGAGCGCGGAGTTTATCGGGGAGTTGGAATAGCTTTTTATGTAGAAGGAACAGGAATCCCACCTTATGAGGGCGTAGAAGTACGTGTTGAATCCACCGGTACAGTCTATGTTGCAACTGGCTATCCATCTCAAGGACAAAGTCATCATACAACTTTAGCTCAAATAGTAGCTGATACCATTGGAATCCAACATCATAAAGTCATCGTTGAAAGTGGGAGAACGGATCGTTTCCAATGGGGCGTTGGTACGTTTGCAAGTCGAGCTGCAGTCGTGGGCGGAACGGCGGCTCTAAAATCTGCGCAAAAGGTACGGAAAAAAATACTTAATCTTGCATCAGAAAAACTGGAAGTGTCTGAAGAAGATATTGAAATTTCCAACGGTCTTGTAAAGGTAATTGGAATACCCGAATCGAGTTTGACCTTTGGGGAGCTAGCCACAGCAGCAAATCCAATCATTGACCTAAAATCGGAGGAAACGCCGGGTTTGCAAGCTATCGAGTATTATTCTCCAGTTGCCGCCACTTTCTCGAGTGGCATACATGGTTTGATACTTCAAGTAGACATTGAAACGGGGCAGATAACAATTGATCGATATATCGTTGTACACGACTGCGGACGAATGATTAACCCAAAGGTTGTTGAAGGTCAGATTCTTGGTGCGGTTGCACAAGGTATTGGGGGAGCATTTTTCGAAAAATTGGTTTTTGATGAGAATGGCCAACTACTAACAACAACATTTATGGATTATTTAATTCCTACGGCAATGGAAATACCAAAAATTGAAATACATCACCTAAACGTGCCATCTACAGTTAACCCACTAGGAGTTAAAGGCGTGGGGGAAGGTGGTGTAATGCCCGTTGCTCCAGCGATGTCAGCTGCTGTTGAAAATGCCCTTGCACCATTTTCAGCACATATAAACTCTTTTCCGTTTGATCCGCCAAAACTACTAGAACTTATAGAAGGTTCGGCTATATCATAGAACTTTTGTGAAGATAGCTTGATCGCTAAAGGTATTAAATTAAAACTAATTTTCGTAGGGAATTTTCGATGTCAGAATATATTTTAGCAATTGATGTTGGCGGCACATTTACTGACGTAATTTGCTATGACAAATCTTCTGGTGAGATATCGATAATCAAAACACCATCAACTCCACCGGACTTTATCCAAGGTATGTTAAACGGTATTTCAGCACTTAAAATTTCCATAGAGAATATTCGACTCATAAAGGTAGGCACCACCATAGCGACAAATACTATTATCATGAGAACCGGAGCTAAAACTGCGCTTCTTACTACGTCTGGATTTACTGACATTTTACATGCCGCAAGAGCCGCACGGCCTACTCTATATGATTCAGATTGGGATCCCGCACCCTCTCTTGTTGATAGACAAAATACAATGACTATTGCAGAAAGAATTACTTACGAAGGGGAAATTGTTAAAGCTCTAGACGAACAGGATTTAAGAAATGTAGCCAAAATTCTTGAAGAACGCGGGATCGAAGCCATCGCAATTTCATTTCTTCACAGTTACGTAAATGGACAACACGAGAGGCAAGCGAGGGATCTGTTGGAACCCCTTCTACCCAACTGCTATGTTTGTATATCGTCTGAAACTCTTCCTGAAATAAGAGAATTTGAACGTACGTCAACTACGACTGCGAATGCCTACCTGGGTCCGGTATTGAACCGCTATCTGTCAGCATTGATCACACAACTGGAAAGTAACGGTTATTCGGGGCCAGTCCTTATTACCCATTCAGGGGGCGGTGTTATGTCGATAGACGCTGCTCGAAAGATACCGTCTCGAATATGTCAATCCGGCCCCGCGGCAGCTGTTGTCGCCGGGGCTCAAATTGGACAATCCATAGGGCGCCCAAATGTAATCGGTCTTGACGTTGGAGGCACAAGCGCGGATGTCTCCCTTTCTAGAAATGGCAGCCCTCTTATCCGCTCGGAATGGAATATAGAATTCAATATTGTTATTAATTTTCCATCCGTTGAAGTTGTCGCAATTGGCGCTGGAGGAGGTTCAATAGCACGCATCGATGACGGTAATGTACTTAAAGTAGGCCCTGATAGCGCCGGTGCAAAGCCAGGGCCAGCCTGTTACGGCAGAGGTGGTGTTGAACCAACTGTTACAGATGCAAATTTAATTTTAGGTCGCCTTAGTCCAGAAATTAAACTTGGCGGGCGTGTTGAAATGAATAATGACCTGGCATTAGAAGCAATTAATAGGGTTGCGGAACCTATCAACCTTTCAGCCGACGAAGCTGCCTCAGGAATACTTAGAATAATGAGAACAAATATGGCTGGCGCTATACGTATGGTATCTGTCAAAAGAGGTCATGATCCTCGCGACTTTTCTCTTGTTGCATTTGGAGGAGCCGGCCCATTACATGCGGTAGAGTTAGCCCAAGAACTGGGAATCCCAGAAGTAATCATACCTTATTATCCAGGTCTGGGTTCTGCGTTAGGTGTTCTATATGTGGAAGTACGTCATGATTTTGTGCAGTCTATTTTTGCTACAAACACGCAATTTGATGTTCGGGAAATAAACGGGGCTTTTGAAAATTTAGAGACAGAAGGTCGAGATAGGTTGAAAAAGGAGGGAATTGCTGCTGAAAACATTCAGTTACAGTGGCAAATTGACATTCGATTTTATGGACAAGTTTCTGGAGGTCTTACTCTTGCGGTAAAACCAAAAAAACTGTCTCAATCAGATGTTAAAAATATTTTTAAGTTATTTCATAAACAACATACTGACGAGTATGGTTACACACTGCCCGAAGATATGGCAGAATTAGAAATTGTTAATGTGAGGGTAATAGCCGAAGGCCTTAATGAAGCAAAACCCGAACCTCTATTTTCCACCAATAACATCGAAGCGCCTAAACCTTTCTCAACCCGCTCAGTATATTTCGACGAGTTTGGACGTACCCCGACGCCAATATGGAAAAGGAATACATTGCCACCAGATTATGAAATTGAAGGGCCAGGTATTGTTGAGCAGGTAGACACAACAATACTACTTCCTCCTAATACTAAAACAATCATTGATGATAAACTCAACTTGATATGCTCTATAAGGTGATGTCATGAAATTAGACCCAGTAACCTTTGAAGTTCTAAGAAACGCACTTTCTAGTTTATGCGACGAAGGAAGTGAGATGATTGCCCGCCTCGCATATGCGCCAACTATTAGTGAAGGACATGATCATTCGTGCGCAGTTCTAACCCCAGAAGGTCGATTGGTAGCGCATGGCAATAGAGATCAAGCACCACATATAGGCTCATTCGAACCTTCAGTGAATGTCGTACGGAAGTGGATTGATAATAAGTTTGAACCCGGAGACGTTTACATTTTTAACGACCCTTACTCGGGTGGCACCCATTGTAACGATGTTAAACTAATACGTCCCATCTTTTATAAAAATAAATTAGTAGCTTTTAACTCTTGTACCGGGCACTGGCCAGATGTTGGCGGAGCTCTCCCAGGAAGTTTTAACCCAAAAGCTGTAGATTGTTATTCAGAAGGCCTGCGAATTCCCCCTATGCGACTATTTAAAGAAGACCAACTCGATAAAACAGTCATGACCTTGATTGAATATAATATGCGTACTGGACGTGAACGAATTGCAGATATTTATGCTCAACACCGTGCCGGGCATTTAGTTGAAGAACGATTATTAGAACTAATTGAACGTTATGGCGACAATACAATAGAAACTCTTTTTAACGACGTGTTTGATTACACAGAAGAGATGTTCCGTAAACAGGTGGCAAAATTACCTGATGGGGTTTTCGAATTCGAAGACTTTTCAGATCAAGATATCATGCACCCAGACACCCCGAAGATTAAAATCCATTGTAAAATGGAAATTAATGGAACCAAGGTAACCTTCGATTTTCGTGGCAGCGACCCTGCACCTAAGGGTCCATTTGGTTTTCCAAGGGCTTCCTTGGATACAGCTGTATATGACGGAACCCTGCATTGCTTTCCGCATCTCTCTCCATTGAACCATGGTTTATCACGTGCAATTGATATAATTTCCACACCCGGAAGTTGCGTTGATATTCAAGAGCCTACCCCCGCTTCAGGATACGCGAGTGGTGCTTACGAAAAAGTTGCAGCGGTAACTATGGCCTGTTGGGCGAATGCTTTTTCAACAATTAATTCAAAGCGCATGTATGCAGCGGGGATAAATCTTGCAAACTTATGCATTGGCGGAATTCATCCAAAAACTGGAAAGCAATATGTGAATTATCTTTGGAATGAAGGTGGCCAAGGCGCCAGAAGCTACAAAGACGGTAATTCATTTCAAATGATGATTTTTATTGGTGGGGCAACAAATCAGCCAATTGAAATATTGGAACGTTGGTACCCGTTACTATATACCAATTGTAATGGTGTAGTAGACTCGTGTGGGGATGGAAAGTTTCGTGGTGGTTTGGGTATTGACCGAAGTTTTAAGGCTATGGGGCAAATGACCTTAACAATGCACGGCGATCGAGCCATAATTACTCCGTTTGGTCTAGCGGGCGGAACAAATGGCGGACCAAACACTCTATCCGTTCGTAGAGCAACAAACCCCGATATAACGGAGGAACTTGGAATGCACGCCATGGGCATACAACTACAACCTGGAGATCATATACTGTATCGATCCAATGGAGGTGGGGGATTTGGCAATCCATTGGAGAGAGATCCTAAACTTGTACTTGATGATCTAAAGAACGGCTGGATATCGCAAGATAAGGCGAAGAATGTATATGGCGTTGTTGTAACTACTGAAAATTCCACGAACGATATTTTGATTGAACGCTCAAAAACAGACAAGCATCGTACATTCCTGAACAAACAGATAGTTCCTCGAGGATATGGTACTGGAGAAATTCATCCTTTGGGAGAGAAGCTAACAATAGGTTCCTGATCAAATCATGTTATAAGACGCCAATTTAGCCTCTCACTTGATGCGATCTTGGGCTAATCTTCACATCCCGATTTATGTAAATATTTAATACAAGTCCAAAGCCTACTAGCAATGTTAGCATAGCACTACCACCATAAGAGATTAGGGGTAAGGGCACACCAACAACTGGAACAAGCCCCATTACCATTGCCATATTTATAAAAACATACAAAAAAAATGTGGACATTATACCCATACCCAGCATACGACCAAATTGGCTGCTGCAACGAAGGGAAATAACTGTACCATAAACAACTAACGCAAAATATAGTATTAATAATAACATGCTTCCTACTAAACCCAACTCCTCAGCCAACATAGTAAAAATAAAATCTGTCTGTTTTTCTGGTAGAAAATTCAGGTGGCTTTGCGAACCTTCCAAGTAACCCTTTCCAAATAGTCCTCCGGAGCCAAAAGCTATTTTGGATTGCAGTATATGATAGCCAGCGCCAAGAGAATCAAGCTCTGGGTTAATGAAGGTCAGAACTCGATTCTTTTGATAGTCATGTAAAAATTGCCAAATTACTGGAATAATTCCAAGAACCAATCCAAAACCTATTGCTAACTTCCAAATTTTTATGCCAGCAAGAAAAAATATCACAGAACCACAAACTACAAAAAGTATTGCAGTTCCCAGATCCGGTTGACGCAATACGAGCGCCGCTGGAGCTAACATAATAATCAGAGGGGGTATAAGAGTTACTAATCGCTCTATAGCTTCTATCGCATTGTCATGGAAATAACGTGCTAACGCTAAAATTAGTGCCAGTTTCATAATTTCTGAAGGTTGTAATTGAATTACTCCAAGATCTAGCCAACGCTGCGCACCCATCACAGACTCACCAAATAGTTCCACTCCGACTAGAAGTAAAAAAGCTATAGTATAAACTATATATGCCCACTTAATCCAGAATTGGATATTTACGAGCGCAACTATTAGCATTACCACTAAACCAACACAGAAATATATAATTTGACGCTTTGCCCATGGCTCCATCTCACCACCCGCAGCAGAATACAACATTGCGAAACCTATCAATGCTGGCAAACATATTAATATTACAAAAACTATATTCAGTTGTAATAAACGCCCGGTAACAAATGAGCTAAACGCAGGTCTAACTAAAATGTCTCGCATAACATCCGCTGGCCTATATTAATTCTGATAATCTATTGTCATTTATTTTACACCCTGCGTGAAGGGTCACGTCGTTGAACCTCTCGCAATATATCACGCGCTATTGGTGCCGCAGTTTTCGAACCTCCGCCGCCATGCTCTACCACAACAGAAATTGCATATCTCGGATTATCGATAGGTGCATAACCTACAAAAAGAGCGTGATCTCGATCCTTCCACGGCCTATCTTCATTCTTTTTAATACCCTCTTCGCGCTCAGCAATTGTTATTCGCTTAACTTGAACGCTGCCAGTTTTACCTGCCATAGTCATACCTTGTTCTTGGATCCGAGCTTTGTATGCTGTACCTGTTGGATCATTAATAACATCTGACATACTTCTACGTATTATTGCGAGATGGGCGGGAGAAAGTTTCATAGCTGCGTAAGCCTTCCTCTCCATCAATATTCTTTCGCCCGCACGTTGTTTTTCTCGTACTAACTTCGGAAATACTGCTATACCTCCATTGGCTATGCGAGCTGTCATAATCGCAAGCTGCAAAGGTGTAGTCAGAAGAAAACCCTGACCTATGCCAATGACCAAGGTTTCACCCCGTTGCCATGCTTCGCCCATAGCAGATATTTTCCATTCTTTATCTGGAACTAGCCCTTGGCGTTCTCCTGGCAATTCAATACCAAGGGCAGACCCAAGCCCAAATCGTCTTGCCATAGCTGAAATCCTTTCTATTCCAATACGCTTGGCTAAGTCGTAAAAATACACGTCGCACGACTGGGTTAGAGCAGAATTTAAATTCATCAAACCATGCCCACCCTTTTTCCAGCAGTGAAAATCCCTATTACCTAAAGTTAAATGGCCTGGGCAAAATACTTTATAGTTTTGCTCTATGGTTTCACCATCTAAACCTGCAAGGGCAACAATCATTTTAAATGTTGACCCTGGGGAATACTGACCTGATATAGCTTTGTTAGTAAGCGGAAATCGGGGATTCTCCATTATTTGTTTCCACTCATTTTTGCTTATTCCAGTACTGAAACTATTTGGATTAAAACTAGGTGACGATACTAACGCAAGCACCTCACCAGAATGAATATCTACAACTGTGGTAGAAGCGCTTTGGTGCTTTATGCGCGCATTAACATATTCCTGAAGACCCATGTCTATAGTTAGAATATGGTCATCACCAGGCTGTCCTTCATCTCTCCGTAACTCTCTAATAATCCTTCCAAATGCATTAACCTCTACCTGTCTCGTTCCTGCTTTTCCCCGAAGCGATAGCTCAAACTCTTTTTCCGCACCATCCTTCCCAATACGGAATCCTGGCAATGACAGAAC
>CAYRUX010000131.1:0-10056 GCA_964427515.1 uncultured Rhizobiaceae bacterium | reverse complement strand
CCAACCATATCGACTTTTAAGTCAAAATCGATGTCTTCAAAATTTTCATCTGTCATCACAACTTCATATTTATCTTGCGGAATAACCGCAGCCACCGCTAGCAATCCAGCCAGTGGTGAATATAAGGCGCGACCAAAATACATGGGTCTCGTCGTGAACTGATCGGTCTGAGGATTGATAAGATGAATTATTCTTGTACGCAGTTAATACCGCCACTGACCTCATTATATACGATATGCTGCAAGTTTCCAATCACTGAGCACATTTCTGTTTAATTTTGGCGGAGGGAGAGGGATTCGAACCCTCGATACAGCTTTACACCGTATAACGGTTTAGCAAACCGTCGCCTTCAGCCACTCGGCCACCCCTCCTTAACCTCATTGTAAGGCTTCTAATAAGTCTTATTTAAATTTGACTGTGTATAGTGTCAACGCACTCGCTAAATTTGAGTAATAATATTGACTTAAGCCATTGTAATATCTGACCTTATTATACCACCAGTCAACTCTGCAAGCTCTTTAAAACTTGTTTCAAATACGAAATAGGGATGACCTGCTGCAGCAAATATAGTTTTAAACCTATCCAAACCTTCATCTATCAATACCGGCAATTTTTGTACATGAGCGATCGGCGCAACACCTCCAATCGCGAATCCTGTAGCTCTTTTTACTTCTTCACGATTTGCTTGAATAGCCTTTCCTTCAATTCCCAACGCTATTGGTAAAATATTAGTATTACAGCGGCGATCTCCAGAGATTAAAACCATTACTGGCTCATTCTTGATAGAAAATACTAAAGATTTTACAATACTTCCAAGCTCAACACCTATACTAGTTGCTGCCTCCTCGGCGCTTCGGGCAGTTCGAGCTAACTCAATTATAACAGCATCAGAACCTGCATCCGAAAGCCAGGTTCTTACCCGATTAACAGAAGGGCTATCATGGTTAGACATTAGCAATCCAATCCAAACATTTTAATCAAATGCTGAGGCCCAAGCAGCACCGACTCTCGGTATACCTCTACCTCTTTTTACAGCAGGCCGTGACCAAATAAGGTTAAACCAGCGTTTAAGAGAAGGAAAATTATCCAAATCTATTTCATGCCATTCAAAACGGGAAACCCATGGCCAGATGGCAATATCTGCAATACTGTATTCCCAACCCGCAATAAATTCTCTAGCTAATAATTGTTTGTCTAATAACTCGTAGATTTCATGGGTTTTTTTGAGGTACCGCGTTCTTTCATATGAAACTTCTGTTTCTTGCAAGTTGCGAAAGTGATGGGTCTGACCAAATACAGGTCCAATTTGCTGCATTTGAAACATTACCCACTGGACTTCCCTCATATGCTGGCATGGGTCGGACGAAATAAAACGACCAGCTTTATTTGCCAAGTATATTAGAATTGCACCGGACTCAAATATTGAAATGGGCTCTCCGTCCAAACCATCCCTATCAACTATCGCGGGTATTTTATTATTCGGACAAATCTTTAAAAATTCGGAAGAAAACTGCTGATCCTTAGAAATATCAACTTCAAACAATTTATAGGTCCAATTAAGCTCTTCTAACATAATAGAAATTTTAAAACCATTCGGTGTATGCCAAGTATAGAAGTCAATCATAAAAATTTGATCCTATAAAGTTTTAGTGCGCCAATAAAAATAGTATATCTCTAACTTTCTTTTCTATTAATTAATTTGATGTAGTGTTCATTGACACAGTTGATTAGCTTTCTATCCTCCATGTATTGAGCAGCAGTTGACGCAGCTCCTTGACGAATTTCTCTGAAAGTCGCCTCAGAATAAAACGAACAATGAGGTGTGATGATTAATTTTCCTCTAATCCAATCTGCATCTTCTAACCAGGCAGTTATCAAAGGATGGGTTTTTGGTGGCTCCTCCGCGAAAACATCAAGAGCCGCCGCAGCAAGCGGGCCTTCTCGCATACCCCACTCAAGACCATCTAGGTCTACCAAGCCACCTCGAGCACAATTTACAAGAATTGCACCAGGTTTCATAACCTCAATGGTTTGTCGATTTATGAGGTGGATAGTTTCAGAATTGAGAGGAGTGTGAATACTTAAAACATCAGCCCAAGATAACAAATCATCGAGTGTTCCAAAACGCTCAACACCGATAGATTTTTCATGCCCAGTTGACAAATACGGATCATAATAACCAACCGACATGCCAAACCCTTTAGCACGCAACAACACTCCAGTACCAATGCGGCCACACCCAATAACACCAAATTTCTGATCCCGGACTCGCCTCATCTCCGGTGCACGCCCCCATTCCCATCCCTCAGCTAAATCAGGTTTCAATAGGCGATCATAAGTAAATAACCCTCGCATGAGAGAGAGGGCCATAGCCAATGTAGAGCTCATCACGTCCGTAAAGTCATATGTAGGGACATTGCAAACGGGAATACCGCGATCTCCACATGCCTTCAAATTAACTCTGTCGTATCCAATCCCACATCGTACAATAATTTTGCAATTATCAAGTTTTGAAACAACAGCCTTATCAATTGCGATATCCTGCCACGCCAACAAAACGTCACAACCACCCCAAGACGCTGCAGGAATATCTTCAACCGCTGTACACCTAAAAACCTCAAGAGTTACAGCTTTATCGAATGCATTTTGTTCAATGTCTGCATCACCAGGAAATTGAGCGTCTGGTATTAAAATTTTCATACTCAAATACAATACTCAAGAGTACGTGTTACTGCGGGTCGGTCAAAAATAGAATTGTACCACCTCAAAATGTTAGAAAAGTCTTGGGTTTCCAAATGTTCTTCCAGAGAGTCATGAATCCATCCAAACATTGAAATATCTGCTATAGAATATGACTTAACAATCCATTCCTGATTTTCCAATCTATTATTTAAAACCCTTAAAAGCCTTAATACTTCTTTGCGGTATCTTTCGACTGCGTACGACTGCAAAGGAGCCATAATTTTGTAATGTTTCGCTTCGCTAAAAAAAGGACTAATACCACTGACTTGAAACATTAACCATTGCAAAACAGCGTATTTGTCATGAGAGGAATCAGAAAAAAAACTATTCGTTTTTTCGGCTAGATAAATCATAATTGCGCCACTTCCAGACAACTCAACTTGCTCATTAGTCCCTTTGATCACATCTATCATCAAAGGAGTAGACTTATCAGACTGTAGTAACGGGCATTCAGGGCTTTTCCTGGATTCAATTAGATTTTCGAAAGAAACCAATTTATATTTCATGCTTAATTCTTCAAGCAAAATTATCACGCTTAAGCTATCTGGATGATCATAATTGCAAATTTTTATCATACACCACACCGACTTTGAACTAAGAGAGATAAGAGAGATTTTTTAGAGAGCACTAAGTTATCTTCAAATATAAACTTCTCAACATCTTACGAATACAAACTGAAACAACCTGATACTAGTCAAATCAATGGTATTAAATTATCTATTGCGCCAAGCAGGCCTTTACTAATCCTTCAGTTTATTTTTCAATAAATCGTTAACAATCTTTGGATTAGCCTTGCCTTTACTAGCTTTCATAATTTGACCCACAAACCACCCTACTAGTTTTTCCTTACCACTCTTGAGTTCATCGAATTTTTCTGGATTTTCAGCTAGAATTCTATCGATGATTATATCAATTTCACCTGTATCACTTACTTGCTTTAATCCCTTCTGCTCAATTATGCTGTCAGCATCCAAATCACTATCAAGCATTATCTCAAATACTTCCTTTGCGATACGCCGAGATATTGTTTGATCAGATATTCGATCGATCAAACCGCCAAGACGTGGGGCAGTAATAGGTGAGTTTGCTACGCTGAGGCCAGCCTCATTCAAAGTGGCGAAAAGTTCGCCAATTATCCAGTTAGCTACTAATTTTCCATCTCGGCCTTTAGCAGCCACCTCAAAATACTCAGCTGTTTCTTTGTCTGAAACTAAAACTCCAGTATCATATGCATTTAACCCATATTCTTCTATAAAACGACATTTTTTAGCATCGGGTAATTCCGGCAATTGCTTTTTTAGCGCTTTAACCCATTCAGAGCTAAGTTCAAGTGGTAAAAGATCTGGATCGGGAAAATAACGATAATCATGCGCCTCCTCCTTTGAACGCATTAATCTGGTAATACCCTTGTCAGGATCGAAGAGGCGAGTTTCTTGTGCTATGTGGTCTCCATTTTCTATCACTTCGACCTGTCGATTTGCTTCATACTCTAATGCCCTCACAACAAAACGCACAGAGTTCAAGTTCTTTATTTCACATCTGGTACCAAGAGGACTATCTGGCCGCCTAACAGAAATATTTGCATCACAACGAAGACTGCCCTCTTCCATATTACCATCACAACTTTCAATATATTGAAGTATTGATCGAATTTTTTTGATGTAGGCGCCCGCTTCCTCTGGAGAGCGTATGTCAGGGTCAGAAACGATTTCCATCAGCGCTACGCCTGCTCGGTTAAGATCCACTAATGTCGCATCGGGCCGAAGATCGTGAATACTTTTTCCAGCATCCATTTCTAAGTGCAAGCGTGTTATGCCAATATTTTTTGTTTCACCATTTTTTAGATCAATTTCAACCTGCCCTTTTCCCACAATTGGTTTGCTAAACTGTGATATCTGATAACCAGGTGGTAAATCCGGATAAAAATAATTTTTTCGGTCAAATACAGAATAAAGATTGATTTTTGCAGACAAGGCTAATCCTGACCGAACTGCCTGTTTGACACACTCACTATTAACTACTGGTAACATACCAGGCATTGCCGCATCGATAAGAGACACCTGAGTATTAGCTTCAGCGCCAAAAGTAGCAGGCGCTGATGAAAAAAGCTTTGCTTGCGAAATCACTTGAGCGTGGATCTCCAGCCCAATTACGACCTCCCAATCACCGGTTTGACCCTGAATTCTGAAGTTACTCATACATGCCTTCTCTTCCAAATTTTACTGTGCTAGGTAAGTAAAATCTGACGCAGTCTCCATTAATGCTGCAGAGTTTAAGACACAACCCTCTTCAAATGGTCGCCCAATTAGTTGCAGGCCAAGCGGGAGTCCTTCGCGACTAAGACCCACAGGCACTGAAACAGCCGGTAAGCCAGCTAAGCTTGCCGGAACGGTAAAAACATCATTTAGATACATCGTAATTGGATCAGTCATTTTCTCTTCAATAGCAAAAGCAGAGGACGGTGTGGTTGGTGTAAGAATCAAATCGACTGTCTGAAATGCTTGTTTGAAATCTTTAGCAATTAAACTTCTTAATTTTTGAGCCTTTAAATAATACGCATCATAGTACCCAGCAGAAAGAACATAAGTACCAATCAAAATGCGCCGCTTGACTTCGTCACCAAAGCCTTTTGCACGCGTATGTTCATACATAGTTGTTAAATCTTTGCCAGGTTCACGCAGACCATAACGAACGCCATCATATCTTGCTAAATTTGATGAGCATTCGGCTGGAGCAACAATATAATATGTGGGAAGGGAATATTTAGTATGTGGTAATTTAATATTAGAAACATTGGCCCCCTCTCTTCTAAACCAATCCATGCCATTCTCCCAGAGCTTATTTATCTCTTCAGGCATACCGTCGACAAAATACTCTTCCGGGACGCCTATCTTCAAACCTTTAACATGGCCAGAAAGATTGGCAGTGTAATCCGGTACTGGCACATTAACCGACGTTGAATCTTTTGGGTCATATCCAGCCATTACCTGAAGCATTAAAGCAGCATCCTCAACACTTCGGGTTATTGGACCCGCTTGATCAAGTGAGGATGCAAAAGCAATAATTCCCCAACGAGAACATCTGCCGTAGGTCGGCTTTAGGCCAACTACACCACAAAATGCAGCTGGCTGCCTGATTGATCCTCCAGTATCAGTTCCTGTAGCACCCATTGCTATTTTTGCTGCAACAGCGGCCGCAGATCCGCCAGAACTACCCCCGGGGACAAAAGCTTGCCTCTTATCACTGGCACTCCATGGATTAACTACCGGTCCATGGCAACTGGTCGTATTAGAAGAGCCCATGGCAAATTCATCCATGTTGGCCTTTCCGATCATGACCGCTCCTTCTCTCCATAGATTTTCTGTAACGGTTGACTCGTAAGTTGGCACGAAACCTTTAAGAATTTGAGAGCAAGCAGTAGACAATACTCCTTTAGTGCAAAATAAGTCCTTAATTGCAAGCGGAATACCCTCCAACAATCCGGCCTCTCCTTTATTTAAACGCTTGTCAGATGTTTTTGCAGAAGCGAGAGCCTTAACAAATGTCTCTTCAACTAAAGAATTCGATAACTGGTCTTTTTGCGCTGCATCAACATGTGCTTTTACAAGTTCAGATGCTGAAAACTTGCGCTTGTTTAAACCCCGGGAAGCTTCAATTATTGATAAATCTCGCAGGGACGTCATTCGATTACCTTTGGAACGGTAAAGTACCCATTTTCCGAATGCGGAGCATTGGCTAGTAGATCATCCCGAGTAGGCGTTCCTCCGGACTTATCGGGTCGTTGAGGCAAAGTAACTTGTACGACGCTAGTCATGGGCACAACACCTTCAGTATCGACCTCAGAAAGCTGCTCGACCCAAGCCATAATGACATTAAGTTCCTCCGCCAAGTCACCTATGTTATCGTCAGAAATATCAATACGTGCTAGTTTAGCAATACGCAGAACGGTGGCTTTATCAATAGCCATGTGTCAGGGTTTCCAATACTTTAGAAATTAAAAAAAAACATGCCACTAATCAGCCAGAATAAAATAAATCATTTTACTGGCCGCCCATGGCACTGAAAAGGTAACATTCGGTCAGTTTTATCGCAATATTATGCTTTTATCTATAAATGAATTAGTTCCTCAGATGCCAATTTTGTGCAGGTTGATGGGTATTGACCCTGGTAGTAAAACTGTAGGAGTTGCAATTTCTGACCTTAATCGTTTAGTAGCCAGTCCAGCCATGAACATTAAGCGAAAAAAATATAAGGATCTTGTAATTCAACTAAGCGACCTGATGAAATCTGAAAACATTGGAGGCATTATTGTCGGCCTACCACTCAACATGGATGGTTCAATAGGCCCCAGTGCCCAATCTGCAAGACATTTTGCTCTAAACCTCTCT
The DNA here is from genome assembly GCA_964427515.1 of uncultured Rhizobiaceae bacterium. Taxonomy (GTDB): domain Bacteria; phylum Pseudomonadota; class Alphaproteobacteria; order UBA828; family UBA828; genus CAYRUX01. The sequence continues at coordinate 2,926 of CAYRUX010000131.1, read as the reverse complement.
GATTCTCTCTCTATTCCAGTTGCGCTTTGGGATGAACGCCTTTCAACTGCTGCGGTGGAAAGAGCCCTGATTAATGCGGATATTTCGCGAATGAAGCGCGCGAAATTAATTGACAAACTTTCCGCTACTTATTTGTTACAGGGCGCACTCGACTACTTAGCCAACAACTAGACACTACACCAAATCAACTCCCATATTCATGTATGTAAAATAAAGGATTATTAAATATCTTCCTTGTTTGGGAAAAAGTCTGAGACCTTATTTTTTTTCAAATTGAATTGCCCCCTGTTGAATTGCAAAACTCGCTATTAAAACAATAAAAATACCCGGAAAAGTCATGGCTGAAGGCAATTCTCCATTAAGAACCCAATCAACAAACAATACAAATGCAGGAATAAAGTAAGAGTATGCAAGAACTCTAGTTGGCCCAATTCGAGGAGTGGCATATTGAAAAAAGAAAAAAGATATCACTGTGCTTACAACCGCGAGATAAGCAACCCAGCCATACACGACCCAACCTACCTCACTCCAATTTGTATCTGGCAAGTCTTTTGCAGCTATTAAAAGATAAAAAATTGCACTAAAGACCAATATCCAAAAAGTCATAACTGCGGTCGGTTCACCACGATGAAAACGCTTAATAAAAACACCGTACAGACCAAAAGAAATGCACCCTAGTAAGAAGATGCCATCACCTTTGTTTATATCAAGAATAATCAGCCTATCAGGGTCACCGCGAAAAATTATCCAAAGTGCACCTAATAAGCCAAGACCCAAACCTACAATGCGATATCTTCCTAAGCGTTCACCCGCAATAAAAAATGCAAAAATTGCAGAAAGAATAGGGACTGTAGTGAAAATTGCACTGGTGTTTAAAGCGCTTGTATAACGTAGTGACTCAAACATACACCAAAAGAATATTGTTACTGTAAGCCCGATAATTCCGTATCGAATTAACGCTGCTCGACCCGGCCAAACAATCCCGTGATGCGCATGAACAAATACACCCATTACTAACGCAGCTATCACAAATCTCAATAACATGAGAACTCCTGGTTCCATTGCATAAGCAATTTCCTTTCCTACAGGAAAAGAAGTAGAAACCATGAAGTTTGCTAGCAGAGTAACTGCATGAACAAGCATCAGGCGATTACCACTAAATTAGATAAATTTTTTCCAACATCCATAATGATCTACAAACATCGTGTATTGCAGCAATTTAGTCTAGCGTACACTAGAACTTTTTTCGATTCGCTTCCTGAATGAATGTTTACGGTTAACCGAGCTGCCAAAAACATAACGTGGATTGTTGCAAAACTAGGACTCTTAGCCATTTTAAAAACCTTGGCTTGCCCTAGATGAAATATGTGCTTATGAATTTGTACTCATGCAGTCTGTTGCACGGCTACAAACGCTCGCCCAGCGGGATCTACTCGGGATTGAGGAACTGTCTCCCGAAGACGTATCCACAATCCTTGATCTATCAGAATCTTATGCTGAATTAAATCGCCAAGACAAAAAAAAGACTGATGTCCTCAGAGGACGCACTCTGATTTTGCTATTCTTTGAAACTTCCACAAGAACACGAACTTCATTTGAACTAGCAGGCAAACGCCTCGGTGCAGATGTAATTAATATTTCCGTCTCCTCTTCCGCTATAAAAAAAGGCGAAACACTAGTAGATACTGCCATGACCCTTAATGCTATGCGTCCTGATGTAATTGTTGTACGGCATCCCGATGCTGGCGCCGTCCGTCTATTGGCCAACCATGTGAATTGCGCAGTGATCAATGCGGGTGATGGTAGTCACGAACATCCTACGCAAGCATTATTGGACGCCCTAACTATACGACGCAACAAAGGGCGTTTACACGGTCTTCGTGTGGCAATCTGTGGAGATATTTTACATAGCCGAGTTGCTCGGTCTAATATGTTACTGCTCTCCATGATGGGATCGGAGGTACGCTTAGTAGCTCCACCAACTCTCATACCTACTGACATATCCCGACTGGGAGCTGAAGTATTTCATAATATGCGCGAGGGTTTAAAAGAATGTGATATTATAATGATGCTAAGGCTTCAAAGTGAACGCATGCAAGGAACTTTCGTGCCCTCCACACGAGAGTATTTTCGCTATTTTGGCCTTGATACGACAAAGCTTTCCGCTGCCAAACCTGATGCTCTTATCTTACATCCTGGACCAATGAACCGTGGAGTTGAAATTGATAGTAGTGTCGCAGACGATATAACTAGAAGCGCAATTCTAATTCAAGTAGAATTAGGCTTAGCAGTCCGCCAAGCGTGTTTAGACCTCTTTGGCAGTCAAGTTATGGATAAAACTTAAAAATGCAGCAAAAGAGGGTAGCTTACATAAATGCTCGGTTACTAGACCCTGAAACTGGGCTTGACTCTTCTGGTTCTCTTTGACTGAAGGCTCTTACAACGTCGACCTTCGGCCCCAATTCCTATCCGACAATATACCGGATGATGTTGAGGTGATCGATTGTGAAGGCCATTGTCTTTCTCCTGGATTAATCGACATGCACGTACATTTGCGAGAACCCGGTCATGAACATAAAGAGACCATTGCCAGCGGTGGACAAGCTGCTTTAGCGGGTGGCGTAACCAGTCTTTGCAGTATGCCTAATACCGACCCAGTAATTGATAATGTTGGCCTGATCGAGTTTGTACAGAGACGAGCAAGAGAGGCAAAAGGTGTCAAGGTATACCCTTTCGCTGCTGTCACCAAGGGTTTAGAAGGAAAACAACTTACAGAATTTGGTAGGTTATCAGAAGCTGGAGCCGTAGCTTTTACTGACGATGGGCTGCCTGTAACGGACAGTCAGGTGATGCGAAGAGCTCTAAGTTACGCTAAAAGTTTTGATTTATTAATTAGCCAACATGCTGAGGATATATCACTATCAGG
>CAYRUX010000130.1:0-14458 GCA_964427515.1 uncultured Rhizobiaceae bacterium | reverse complement strand
TTAAAAGTAATATTATGATATAAACCCATAATTGACCGGCCAGTTGCAATAACAGATAAATTAAATTCTTTAGCACTGTTGCAGGGGCTGGATAAAGTAACGGGTCGCGTTTCACAGTTTTCACAAGAAATTAACATGCCGGGTAAGTTTGGTACACTTGAGGTTATAATTAGGGCATGTCATAAAACTCCACCAGAAGAGCCTCCTGAAAGCACTGCATTCATTGAAATTTATGAAACAACCTCCGAAATTGAAAGGCAAAGTGTATTTTCTGGTTGGATGTTTTCTTCAACACCTGGACTATCATCATTAGAACACCCCGTTTATGATATTTGGGTGTTAGATTGCATTGATAATTAAAGCAATTCAGAGTTACGAGGATAAAACGTAGCTTGGCGTTTTAAAGCAAATTCTAATCGATTATAATACTGGTGACGTGCTAATTCTATGCCGCCAAATGTTGCTAAATGTTCAGTAAGGAATTGTGTATCAAGTAACGTATAAGCACCAGCTCTTAGACGTTTTACTAGGTGTACCAGTGCGATCTTGCTGGCATCGGATTCAATACTAAACATGCTCTCTCCAAAAAATGCTGCGCCAATGGAAGCACCATAAAGTCCACCTACTAATTTATCGGCGTGCCAACATTCAACACTATGAGCATTCCCAATTTTATGCAGTTCTTCAAATGCAGTAATAATCGTTTCATTTATCCATGTTTCATTTCTGTGTACAGTTCTTTCTGCACATTTTCTTATAACTTTTCCAAATGATTTATTGACACAAATTCTGAATCTTCCTGAACGAATTTTGCGTGTCAATCTACGAGAACAATGAAAGCTATCTAATGGTATGATACCACGATACTCAGGGTCCATCCAAAATACAGATGGATCCTCCCTATTCTTTGCCATAGGAAATATACCGCTCATATATGCCTTGAGAACTAGTTTGGTAGAAAGTGTTTTCATTCACAGTGACAAGAAATAAAAGTTAATTCTTGCAAATAAATTTTTCTAACCAGTGAATATCGTATTCTCCATTTACGAATTGATTATTAGCTATTAATTTCAGGTGGAAGGGAATGGTGGTATCAATTCCTGTGATAACATATTCTTCAAGTGCTATCCGGAGTCTCATGATGCATTCATCCCGAGATGTCCCGTGAACAATTAGCTTTGAAAGAAGGCTATCGTAATGGGGAGGTACTGTATAGTCCTGATATAGCGCTGAATCTATGCGAACACCGAGGCCACCAGGTGGATGATACCCAGTTATAGTTCCGGGAGAGGGTTGAAATGTATCTGAGTTTTCTGCATTTATACGACACTCTATCGCATGTCCTGTAAAGGAAACATCTTGTTGATCAAAGTTTAATGGAGTTCCAGACGCAACACGTATTTGTTCTTTAACTAAATCAATTCCAGTAATCATTTCAGTTACAGGATGTTCAACCTGAATGCGGGTATTCATCTCGATGAAATAAAATTCCCCGGATTGATATAAAAATTCAACTGTACCAACTCCATGGTATCCGAGCTCTGATATTGCGTTAACTACCATTTTTCCAATGCGGTTCCGTTCTTTTTGATTTAACGCTGGGGAGGGCGCTTCTTCTAAAACTTTTTGGTGTCGACGTTGAAGGGTGCAATCCCTCTCTCCGAGGTGTAATACGGTACCATGTTTGTCCGCTAATACTTGAACTTCAATATGACGGGGTGTTTCAATTAATTTTTCTAAGTAGAGGGAGCCATCGCCAAAAGCAGCATTTGCCTCAGTTCGAGCCAAGGTAATAGCTGACTTCATTTCGTCCGGAAGGTTTATTCGCTTCATGCCTCGACCGCCCCCGCCAGATACTGCCTTTATGATTACTGGGTATCCTGCCTGTTCGGCAACAGCACGGAATTCATCGACATCTTGCAAGCTTCCAAGGGATCCCGGCACAACCGGAATTCCGAGTTTTTGCATAATTTCCTTAGCTCGAATTTTATTACCCATTAATTTTATATGATCAGATGAAGGGCCTATAAAGGCAAACCCATGTTCCTCAACTATACTAGCAAAGCTCGCGTTCTCTGAAAGAAAACCGTACCCAGGGTGGATTGCGTCAGAATTGGTAATTTCTGCTGCAGCTATTATTGCTGGTATATTCAGGTAACTGTCCCGTGCTGATGCGGGCCCTATGCAGACCGACTCATCAGAAAGTCGAGCGTGCATTGCATCGGTATCGGATGTCGAGTGAATAGATACAGTTTTTATTCCAAGCTCTTGACAGGCTCGATTTATACGTACTGCAATTTCTCCACGATTGGCTATTAAAACCTTATCATACATTTAAATATATCTCACAATTTTAGATCAAATGAATTTACTCCAATACGAGCAGAACTTCTCCGTATTCCACAGGAGTTCCATTCTTAACCATAATTTTATTTATTTGCCCATCCCGAGGAGATCGAATTGGGTTCATGGTTTTCATAGCTTCGACTATGAAAAGTGTATCGCCTTCTTTTACTGTGTCTCCAACTTCGACAAAAGCTTCCGCCCCAGGTTCTGGTGCATGATAGACGACGCCAACAAGCGGGGAAACGACTGCTCCATCCACTGTCGTTAAAGTTTTCTCTTCAGAAATGTAAGAGCTATTTAGAGCATCAGCATTATCGTTCTGAGTTGTTGAATTAGGGTGTGCCATGTTTGAGTGTAATGGGCTGGATAATAATTTAGCGACTCTGATTTTTGTTGACCCTTCACCAATTTCGATTTCGCTCAAGTTCAATTCACTCAAAAGTTCTGCTAGTAAACGAATCGATCTAGTATCAACTTTTTCATTACTTTCGTCTGAAAGATTTATGCTTGGATCTACCACTATTTTGCTTCCTTTTTTAGTATTGTGTCCAATGCATCTATAGCCAATATGTAACCCTGTGCTCCAAATCCACATATTACACCGACAGCTATTTGGGATACATAACTCGTATTTCTAAATGGTTCCCGCTGATGTATATTAGATAAATGCACTTCTATTGTCGGAAGTTTGATTGCTTTTAAAGCATCTAGAATGGCTATTGAAGTGTGGGTATAAGCACCTGCATTCAATATAACACCCGAATACCCTTCTGCGGCAGATTGTATCCAATTTACAAGTTCGCCTTCCTCATTAGATTGGCGGAAATCAATCACCATAGAATATTTATCGCCATGTTCCTCAGAAGCGACACGAATTTTATCTAGAGAATCTCCACCATAAATTTCTGGTTCTCGAATTCCTAACATGTTGAGGTTTGGACCGTTCAATATCAATATTTTGTGTGTCATAGTTTTCAATAATAAACTAAATGATAAAAATTAGCACGTGTAGAGAAGTATACTTTTATTCCGAAATTTTGTAGCCATATTAACTTTGGCTGGTATTCTAGTTCTATCTCTAGTTAGATAATTCAGCCGGTTGAAATACTTCAAAACTTAGCCATATTCTAACCTGTATATAAAAACAATTCGATGATTGGATTTATTTAATTCATTGAAAAGGGAAGTTGAAGAAAAAATGCAAGTCCAGATAAATGGTGAAGCACATTATTTTAACAGCCCATTGACTGTTAATGGTATGTTACACGAGCTCGGTTTCGATCCGCGAAAGATAGCCGTTGAGCATAATCTTGAGATTGTTCCAAGAGGGAAATATGAAATAGTTAAACTAAAAGATGGTGATCAGCTTGAGATAGTTCATTTCATTGGTGGTGGTAACGGTGTTATTTCGGAAACAATTGAGAACTTAGATAAAGGTTGGGAAGTTGCGGGACGACGATTTAAATCACGATTAATAGTGGGGACTGGAAAGTACAGAGATTTTGATCAAACGGCTTTAGCACTGGAGGCCTCTGGCGCAGACATTGTGACGGTTGCAGTTCGGCGAGTAAATGTTAGTAACCCAAGCGAACCAATGTTAATGGACTTTATTGATCCCAAAAAATATACATACCTGCCAAACACTGCGGGCTGTTACAAAGCCACTGATGCAGTCAGAACTTTGCGGTTAGCTCGAGAGGCTGGTGGCTGGAATTTAGTCAAGCTTGAAGTGCTTGGAGATAAAAAGACTCTCTATCCGGATATGGCAGAAACTTTGGTTGCTGCTGATTTATTAGTAAAAGATGGCTTTGAAGTAATGGTTTATTGTAGCGATGATCCGATTATGTCAAAGCAACTCGAAGATATAGGCTGTGTCGCAATTATGCCACTTGGTGCCCCTATCGGTTCAGGGTTAGGTATACAGAATTCAATAAATATCCGCATTATAATTGAAAATTCTAAGGTTCCGGTATTAGTAGATGCTGGGGTTGGCACGGCATCAGACGCAGCAATTGCTATGGAGTTAGGCTGTGATGGTGTTCTAATGAACACAGCAATTGCCGAAGCTAAGAATCCTGTAGCAATGGCATATGCGATGAAACTAGCTGTAGAGGCTGGTCGAATGGCATATCTTGGAGGGAGAATGGAGAAGAAAAAATTTGCAGACCCGTCTTCTCCAATTGGTGGTTTGATATAATCTTATTATCTATTAAGCCGGTTGGAGGCTGAGTTAAATATATCTTCCGCTCTTAAATGTTGCGGTGATCCGATAATTGAACCTCGCTTTACTTTTTCAGCAAGATAAATAGCGTCTTTATAATTCCGTTGTAAAAATGATGCTTCAGCAAGTGCAAGATTAGATTTTGTAAATTCCTTATTGCGACCGTACCCAATGCCTAAAAAATACCAGTGTGGTGAATAATTGGGTTCAAGTTGTGTAGCTATTCGTAGGTTATTAATTGCGTCTTGTATATCTAATGGAGAGTTATTTTCAAGTTGGGTTCTTGCTAATGATAGTCTAAAAAGGGCATCCTTTGGGCGGAGCGAGACAGCTTTTGTAAATGGTAATATGGCTAGACTAACTCTTCCATTTTCAAACAACATTTGACCTTTTAATTCATAAAACCATGGGTCATTTGGATATTCTTCTAATAAACTGTCAATTTCGGCAATCGCCCTCTCTAAGTGTGGTATGCGGTAATAGGCAATAGCCCTAGCATATCGGGCAGCAATTTTTTGATTATCTTCAGGAAACTTGGTAAGTGTTTGTTTCGGCCTGTGGGTAAACGCGTAAAGTTTGTTTTTCATGCGTTCAAAAGTTTTAATTTGTTCTAATGTAAAAGCATTTGAAGCATTTCTTGATTTGTCGACTTGGTTACGGACAAATCTTATTCTTTCTTGGGTCAGAGGATGAGAACCAAGATGACTTGCCGGTCGTTCTTGAGTAAATAGTTCTTTTTGTTTTAGCTTGTTTAGCACATACAGCATGCCGTCTAGAGGAATTCCTAAACTGTTAAGGTATTTTACTGCAGCCTGATCCGCAGCTTCCTCTTGAGCCGTGCTGTAACGCAATAGAGACGTATGTGCAATTGCTGTTCCAGCTGAGTTAGTGGCAGCAGCAGCATTTCCACCGCCAGCCAATAATGCTGTTACACTTAATATCGATCCTAAAAGTGCTTTGGACGACGCATCAGAGATTGCTTTTCTTGTTCTGATAAGGTGTCCAGCTGAGAGGTGGCCGGCTTCATGCGCTATTACAGCCATTACTGGGCCTGGGTCGACGCCAGTGGTTAGTAGTCCAATATTAAGAAAAAGGTTTAAACCATTTGAAACAAAAGCGTTAATATGTGAATGGTTAACGATACGAATTTTTACTGTATTAGCTTTTAATCCGGCTACCTTGAATATCGGTGTAGCATAGGACCAAAGAGTAGTTTCAACCTCAGAATCGCGAACAAGAGGAAGATTCTTAGCATTTGTGCCAGAAGTAACTGTGATAAAAAATAATAATGCTGTGAAGATAAAAATATAGGTGCGGAAGAAGAAAATGTTCAAGTTTTTGTCCTTAAATTTATTACGTGAACATATTAGCAGATTTCCACGAATTGTGGGGTACTTCATTTTTTCAGTTTTGGCTACAATATTTGTAACTGGCTGTGAACTGCCTGAAAGTATTCCCCAGTCATTAAATATCAGCAAAAGTATGGATCATATAGGTGGAGCAGTCGCCGACGAACCGAGGGCAGTTGTTGTCGCTGAAGAGATCTTATCTAAAGGTGGAAACGCTGTTGATGCCGCTGTTGCATTATATTTTACGTTAGCAGTGACTTATCCTTCTACAGCCAGCCTAGGAGGAGGTGGTGTTTGCATGGTTTATGACCCAAATAGGGGTGGTCAAGATATTGTGGAGGTTGTCGAGTTCTTTTCTCGGCCTACATTAGCTGGTACTAAAATACAGTCACGACGCCCTAATGCAGTACCAGGGAATGTACGTGGCATGTATGCTCTCCATGCCAGATACGGAAGTATTCCGTGGTCTCAACTATTAGTGCCAGCCGAAGGTTTTGCTGCATTAGGCCACAGGGTCTCCCGTGCTTTGGCATACGACATTCAGTTAGCTGGCCCTTCTTTGTTTTCTGGAAAGGAATTAAAGGGTATTTTTCGAGATGATTTTGGAGAACCGGTACCTGAAGGGTATTTATTACGACAGTTAAACCTTGCTTCAGTTCTTTCAAAACTTCGATTAAAGGGTGCTGGTGAATTTTATAATGGATCTGTTGCCAGAACATTAGTCGCACGTATTTCTGAAGCTGACGGCGCTTTAAGCATGGAGGAGCTAAGAAGTTATAGACCCGAGTGGAAGGTAGGCATAACCATCCCTCATGGAAACAACATTATTCACACAGCGGCTCCTCCGGTATTTGGTGGTATAACAACGTTAGCAATATTTTCTTTATTATCTGAAGGTGGTTATTATTTATCTACTTCAAACGAAGAACGCCCCCACTTGCTTATAGAAATATATAAAAGAGCGTTTTCGGAGCGACAACGTTGGTTAAATCAAGCCGACAATAAGGTAATCAATTTCGATAGATTAATATCCAGTATGAGGGACTACAGCTCAGAGGTAAGCACACCATCGGATATGCTCACCCCAATTCCCAGACGGCGTCTAGAAAACCCGGCATCCACTAATTTTATAACTATAGATAAGCATGGTCTAACTGTAACATGTGGTGTTACGATGAATAATTTATTTGGTACAGGAAGATCAGTACCAGGCACTGGCGTAATATTAGCTGTTTCTCCTTCCGTCAGTAACAATAATTTTCAGTCTTTTTCTCCTATAATTCTGGTTAACCACAATTCTAGACAAGTATTCTTTGCCGGTGGTGCAGGAGGTGGTGTCAGCGGCCCTACCTCTCTTGCAAGTGTTATGCGCGGAGCTTTGCTTGAGGATGTTGGGTTGCAAAGATCTGTAGATCGACCTCGATTGCATCATGGGGGTAATCCTGACACTGTAATGTTTGAGCCTCGAGTATCTTTAGAGGATAAAGCCAGCTTGGAACATCGAAAACATAGGTTACGGTCTATTCCGAGTATTGGAAGGGTTAATGCTATTTTTTGCCCCTCTGGTATGCCCCGCAAACCAGAACAATGCGTCTTTGTAACAGACCCCCGTGGTTTTGGTTTGGCAACTAGTGGAAAATTATAAGGTGTGCATATGGTAAAGAAGTCGAATCGAGGAGAGGTCTCACCATTTTATGCAATGGAGATTTTGAAAGAGGCTAATAAAATGGAGAATGATGGATATAATATCATGCACATGGAGACTGGAGAGCCAGGAAATATTGCTCCTTCAAGAGTTATCGAAGCTGCTCATAAAGCGCTGGAATGTGGAGAGCTTGGGTATACAGAAGCCGAGGGTCTTCCTCTTTTACGAAAAAAGATAATACAACATTATAAAGACTTTTATGGAATCTGCATAGATTACGAAAAAGTGACCGTAACTATGGGTTCTTCGGGAGGTTTGTTGCTTGCATTCATTGCAGCATTTGATGTTGGTGACCGGGTTGCTATGGCTACACCAAGCTATCCAGCATATCGTAATGTACTTAAATCTCTAGGCATAAAGGTAATTGAGTTAAGTAGTGGCATAGAAACTCGTTTTCAACCAACGGTAAAATTGTTGAAGGAATTAGATGAACCTATTCAGGGTTTAATTATCGCTAGTCCTTCCAATCCTACAGGAACTATGATTCCAACTGCTGAGCTAGTAGCTATATCAAAATTTTGTGATGATCATGGAATAAGAATTATTTCTGATGAGATCTATCACGGCATTACTTATGAAAGACGCGCGGACACGGTATTGTCTTATTCTAGCGACGCTGTTGTTGCAAATGGGTTTTCTAAATATTTCGCGATGACAGGGTGGAGGTTGGGCTGGCTTGTGCTTCCTCATGATTTAGTAAGGCCAATAGAGCTTCTAGCTCAAAACTATTTTATTTCTCCTCCGGCACTCTCACAACACGCCGCTATTGCAGCTTTTGATTGCACTGACGAACTAGAAGAAAATATTAGAATGTATTCGGAAAACCGCAAAATCTTACTTGAAGCTCTTCCTCAAGCAGGATTCAGTGAGCTAGCACCCTCAGATGGAGCATTCTATATTTATGCAAAGGTTAGTAATTTAACTAATAACTCAGAGAATTTTTGTAGAAAAATGTTACAAGACATAGGGGTTGCAGCAACTCCTGGTATAGATTTCTCTCCGCGAGATGGAGATCAATATGTACGTTTTTCTTACGCGTCAAAAAAAGAGACCGTATCCCGATCTGCAGAATTAATTCTGGATTGGTTGACTAAGTCAAATTTGGAAAACTAATCTTTCAAGATGTTTACATAATTAATAACAATTATGTCGTAGTACGCTGCCACCATCCTGATCGTCGTGCTTTGGTGGATGGCTTCTCAGTTTTCTTCTCTTTTGTATTATCGTTTTCTTCATAAGGTAAATTTTTGTTAGAAATATTTTCATCACCTGATTTGTCCTGAGACTCCACTTTAACTATTTCTTTTATACCACTGTTTTTATTGGGTATATCATTACCAACAATTTCATTTTCTGGTAAGATTTCATCAGGTTTAGTCAATGCCTTATCCGTATTTTTAGACTTTCTGGTTTTACGGCGTGGTTTTCGAGTTAGTTTTCGTTTACTTCCATCAGATCCCTCATTTGTAATCGTAGGCTTTTCGTTATCATGGGAAACGTTAGAACTAGCCGGTGGTAAAGAATTTTCATCTATATTTGCTACTACGGTGTTTCCAGAAACTTCTAAATCAGGTTCATTATTGGTCGTAATCTGTGCCTTGCTATCAATATAATTATCTGAAGGCTTTCTGGATCTTGGATTGCGTCTCCTTCCCCCTCTACGTCCTCTGCGTTTTCTCTTATCTCTATAATTATCTTCGGTGCTTTCATCTGCTACACGCGCTGTTATATTTGGTGAATCTTGTTCTTGCTGGTTTTTTAATTTCTCTTCCTTTGCGTTATCCTGCCTATTATTGGGGCTTTTTGAAGTGTTGGAGTTCTTTTTGCGACCATTCAACGATTGAGAGTTCCTCTGATTCTCTTTACTGCCTTTGATATCATTAGAAATTTCTTGGTTCGCAGTGCTTGTTTTTAGAGGACTCTCATCCTTACCAGTCAAAACTTCTATATTATACATTGGTGGAATTAGGTTGGGGTCTTCTTTAAATGCTATTGAAAGGTTATAAAGTGTTTCTATTTCGTTTAAATCTTTCCGTTTAAAATTAAATATATAAAGTGCGATGTCGTTGGGTACGCTAACAAGAATTGCAGAGCTTCTTCCTCTCAGGCCTTCTTCTTCTAATGCTCGAAGTACGTGGACAGCGGATGATGATATGCTCCTAACGACCCCCATGCCCGAGCAAACTTGGCATTTTTCTGTTGCTGACTCGAACAAACTTGGTCGCAAACGTTGTCTTGAAAGTTCTAACAGTCCAAAAGGACTTATTCGGCCAACTTGGATGCGTGCACGATCATACCTCATGGCTTCCTTTAGTCGTCGCTCTATTGTGCGCTGATTACGGCTCTCATCCATATCAATAAAATCAATTACAATGAGTCCTGCAAGATCTCGCAGTCTTAATTGGCGCGCAATCTCATCTGAGGCTTCTTGATTGGTTTTTAATGCTGTTGCTTCGATAGTTCTTTGTTTAGTTGCCCGACCCGAATTAACATCAATCGAAACTAAAGCTTCTGTCGGGTTAATAACTAAATAACCACCAGATTTTAGTTGAACTTCCGCACTATATACCGCATCAAGTTGGCTTTCTATCTGATATCTAGCAAATAGTGGAATTCTATCACGATAAGGTTGAACCTTGGAGCTATGACTAGGAATTAATGTTCGCATAAAGTCTTTAGCAACCCTATAGCCACTATCACCTTCTATAAGAATTTGCTCGATATCTCTTGAGTAGAGGTCTCTAATTGATCGTCTTATCAGGTTGGCTTCCTCATTAATTAATACTGGAGCACTCGACTCTAAGGTATCTTGCCTTATGCTTTCCCACTGTCGAAGGAGATATTCAAAATCACGTTTTATTTCAACTCTTGTCCGGGCGAGGCCAGCCGTTCGAACTATCATCGCCATCCTTGGGGGGACTTTAAGCTCTTTTGTTATCGTTCTTAACCTTTTTCGGTCATCAGAATTGACTATTTTTCGAGATATTCCGCCCCCACGAACGGCGTTTGGCATTAGTACACAATAGCGGCCTGCGAGAGAAAGGTAGGTGGTTAATGCGGCACCCTTATTGCCGCGTTCCTCTTTTACTACCTGTATCAACATTATTTGGCGTTTCTTTATAACTTCTTGAATTTTATATCTTCTAGATAACAAGGAACGACTTATGCTCAGTCGTCGACGAGCTTCTTCATCAAGGTCATCTCCTCCAAGCGTTTCCACTGCATCCGAGCGTCTTCCTTCTGAATTATCAGAATCGTCACCATTCTTAGCAGTAGTTTGAAATTGAGAATTTTTTCCAATTTCTGAAGATTTATTTTCGTGAGCAGGGTTACTAAGGAGAGCAGATGATCCTTCATTAACACTGTGTTCTGCCTCTTTCGATTTTATATTTGTTTCAGCTTCGGAATATTCCTCTTCCCCGTCTTCGGCAATTGCAGCTTGCTGTTCTTCGAAGAGTGCCTCCTTATCTTCTACCGGAATCTGATAGTAGTCAGGATGAATTTCACCAAACGGTAAAAATCCATGGCGATTGCCGCCATACTCTACAAAAGCCGCTTGGAGAGAGGGCTCAACTCTCATAACTTTTGCTAAGTAAATGTTGCCCTTTAATTGCTTTTTCTCATTTATCTCAAAGTCAAATTCTTCTAGTCGCGTTCCATGCGCCACCACCACACGAGTTTCTTCTGCGTGGCTGGCATCTATAAGCATTCTTTTTGCCATCTGTGAGTATTCCCCATGACTGCGCCAAATTATATGCAAACGTTTCTTGGCGACGCCGTCTTAAATCAAAAGCTAAATGCTCAACGTTATAATCCGTCGAACTCGGCCAAATATACTTTGGACAGGAGGGATCACGTTGAACAACAAAATGCCGATTTTTACTCGGTTTTTTTAGCTTTACTTGTGAAACAAAATTCATAAATCAGAATGGCTGTAGACTGGGCTGGTAAGATTGTATTTCAATACAACGAGATCATCCATTTCGATTCCAGTAGCTCGGCCACCTCTCCGATAGTGTTTAAAAAGTCAATATACTGTTCGCATACACTGCATAATAAACTTCATCGTAGCTAGGGACAAATGTTTTAACAAATTTCCTGAATTAACACCATTTAACTACTGTAAATATTTTAACATATTGTTTTTTGTTATAATTTATTCTCATTACCAATTGAAAACTGCGAAAACTATGCGTTTTATAATCCTACTTTTTTCAACTTTTGCTTCTTTGACTCTGAGTCATGTCGTAAATGCTCGCCCAATAGTTAGCGAGGTTAGGGTTGGCGAAAATGGTATTACTACAAGGTTGGTCTTATCATTTAGTGAAAATGTTAAGTTTGAGCTTCACGTTCTAGAAGAGCCACACCGTCTAGTAATAGATTTCCCCAGTATTTCATGGGGTTTAGATAAAAAAGTTACATCAATAAATGTAAATAGCATTAAAAGTATTAACTTCGCTGATTTAAAAAACGAGACTTCGCGTGTAGTTTTAGATTTACGGAGCCCGGTAGAGATAAAAAATGCATACATTTTGGAACCAGAAAAAACGCCATATTATAAATTTATTTTAGATTTTGATAGTTTGTTCTCTGAGCCGCCAACGTTTTCACAAAAACACAAAAGGAATGCCCAAAATACTGACGCTGATATTAAGAAAATGACCTCAGAAACTACTATAAAAATATTTGAGCAACAGGTTAAGCTTGCTAAGCAAATTCCCAAACCAAACACTAAACCAGGTTTTGATAAATATAAAAGGAAGAAAATTGTGGTAGTAATTGACCCAGGTCATGGCGGTAAAGATCCGGGTGCAGTCATTGGAAAAAATAGATATTTTGAAAAGGATATAGCGTTTGCAGCTGCAAAAGCACTAAAGGTAATATTGGAGACACTTGGGTATAAAGCAATTTTGTCACGTAGCGGAGATTATTATATATCTTTGGGCGAAAGATTACGTATCGCTCAAATCAATAATGCGGCTCTTTTTGTGTCTCTTCATGCAGACAAACACCAAGATAAGGATATAAATGGAATAGCAGTCTACACGTTATCCAGTAGAGCTTCAGATGCCGAATCGGAAGCCCTTGCTAAACGAGAAAATGAAGTTGATATTATTTTTGATTCAAAGATTTCAAAAAATTACGATCAAGAGTTGAGGCAAATTCTTATATCCTTGTTCCAACGTACTACTATGACCTGCTCGGCTCAATTCGCAAATCAGGTCGTCTATCAGCTTAGAAAGTCGCATAAGTTACTTAGAAGCCCCCATCGGTTTGCTGGATTCAAAGTATTAAAGTCTCCAAAAATACCTTCTGTTTTAATTGAAATGGGATATCTTTCTAATTTAGTGGACAGAAAAAATCTCCTATCAAACCCTGGGCGTTATGGCATCGTGCTCGGTATTGCAAAGGCAATAGATGCGTATTTTGATGCCAACAAATCTTGTTTGATATCGTCATAACTACGCCATAATTATGTTGGATCATTTAGATTGTAATTAACCACAGGTTTAGCTAACTCATATGAAGGTATTGTTTTACTCTTTCTTAGGTATCATTGCTGCAACTATTTTACTGGTGTCTGGTGCCGTGTATGTATTTTATCATTATGGAAGAGGTCTACCAGATCACAGCCAACTAATAGCTTATGAGCCAGATATAATGACCAGAGTGCATGCGGGTAATGGTCAGTTGATTAATGAGTATGCGGTTGAACATCGAGTGTTCGTACCCATTAATGCAATGCCTAAATTGGTAGTTGATGCATTTCTATCTGCAGAGGATAAGAACTTTTATGATCATTTTGGAATCGATCTAATTAGTGTTGCTGGGTCTATATTTCAAAATTTAAAAAATCTGAGTTCTGATAAACGATTGGTTGGAGCTTCAACAATTACTCAACAGGTTGCTAAGAACTTTTTGTTAACTAACGAAAATTCAATCGAGAGAAAATTGAAAGAAGCAATTTTAGCAATTCGTATTGAGCGAACGCTGTCTAAAGACAGAATATTAGAACTTTATTTAAATGAAATTTATCTTGGTTTCGGATCTTATGGGGTGGCGGCGGCGGCGCTTAATTATTTTAATAAATCTCTGGACGAATTGGTTTTATCGGAGGTAGCGTACTTAGCTGCTTTACCCAAGGCACCAAATAATTATCATCCAGCCCGGAAATATACAGAAGCAATTAACCGTCGTAATTGGGTTATTTCCCAAATGGAAAAAAATGGGAAAGCAGCTCCCAACGTTGCTCGGAATGCAGCTTCAAATGATCTTATTATAAGCAAAAGAGGTAGGGAAGTATTTGTCAAAGCTCCTTATTTTGGGGAAGAGGTAAGGCGATGGTTGTCCCATCGATTTGGAGAACAAAATCTTTATTCAGGTGGTCTTTCAGTTCGAACAACATTACACCCTGAATTTCAAAGATATGCTAATGAAGCTCTTCAAAGAGGCCTTCTGGCATATGACCAACGGCACGGTTGGAGGGGGGCGATTGGTAATATAGGTACTGAAGAATTCAATTGGTCGGAGATTGTAAATGACTTTGATACTTCGATCGGAAACGAACTTTGGAATCTTGCTATTGTTAAACGGACGCAAACAGATGGTGTTGATATTGCTCTTGCCAATGGCGGAGACGGTAACATTCCACTGAAAAATATAAAATGGGCTAGAAGGGTATTAAGTGATTTAAAACTTGGGAAGAAAATTAAACATCCTGGCCAAATACTCCAAAAGGGAGATTTAATTTTTGTAGAACCTACGTCGCTTGAAGAGAATACTTATGATTTACGCCAAATTCCTGAGGTGAGTGGTGCAATAGTTGTTCTAGATCCA
>CAYRUX010000129.1:0-1647 GCA_964427515.1 uncultured Rhizobiaceae bacterium | reverse complement strand
CCGCGAAACCACCGGGAACCATCCCGCCCACCTCTGCAACATGGCCAATACAAACAAGATAGCCGAACGGCTTTCCATCATGGAAAAAAGGTTTAAATAAGGTGTGTTCCGGGACGTGGAGGCCACCACGGTACGGGTCGTGGTGTATTAATACATCACCCTCATCAAGCGACTCTATGGGAAACTCTTCCGCACAAGTCTTTATGAGTAGCGGCATGCCGCCAATCTGTGCAGGGCAGAACTCCGCCACTGCAATCATATCGCCCTTATCATCTGCAAGACCGCACGTGAAATCGAGGCCTTCGTTAAATACCGTAGAATAAGAAGTCTTCATCAGAGTAATGCCCATCTCACGGCAAATCGATACCATGGTGGAATCGATGACGTTCATAGTGACCATGTCCATTTGCTAACTCCCAATTAAAAAACTCTAGTGAAAACCTGAATATTTAAGCAAGGCAAATTTTCGAATAATAATGTTTCTGTATGTATAGCAAATTAACCCATCCGCTATGTCAACTTATACTCAGTTTTCTAGACTGATTTATGATGTAAAGAGAATACTAAATAGCATAAAATTGATCGCAGCAAAAAGTATGGTGGACAAAAATAGTTTATATAATGTTAGTTTCGATGAACCTTTTTCGGCTAATCGTTTGAAGAGCTATTTAAGGGACATTTTTCCCGAGTTATCGGGGGAATTTTCCATGGTTCAGTTAATTGGTGGTCAATCTATTGTCAGGAAATTGATGAAACTAGGGAAATCACCGCCTGAAAATTTTACCTTACATTTGCAATGTTTAGACTGGCAACTATTTCTCAGGGTGAATATTCGAGATCAATGCAAGGGAATGCGAGTGCACCTAATACTAATGAATTCGGCCTGAGAGCTGTTCAACTGACCAAAATTGCTTGTGAAATCAGGACAAACATTTAATACATAATAAGATTAAATGTGACTTACTCAGAAATAGTGCGGGATATTAAAAAAATGGAAACAAACCAAAACCGCCACCGTTCGTCCATATCCCCTGGTCGCCCGATATTATTAGTACTCTTATTTGCAAATGGAATTATCTACGGTCTTCATTTTATAGCCAACAAGTGGGCAAATGAAGAAGGTATACCAATTTTCGCATATGTGTTTTGGTATTGTTTGTTTTCTGGGATAATACTTTTAAGTTTTTGCATAGCCTTTAAGGAAATACCTAAGCCCAGAATCAAAGACTGTTTTGTTTACTTAGTAATGGGCATGACCGGTATTGCAGCACCCATAGCTTTACTAACATGGATAGCTCCTAAATTACCTGCCAGTGCAATTGGATTAGTCGTCGTAATTGCACCTATTTTTACATACATATTTTCTATGGTTCTTAAAATAGAACGCTTTAGCTGGGTTAGTGTCACTGGTATCTTACTGGGCTTTGGAAGTGTACTGTTAATTTATTTGCCAGAAGCAAGTTTACCCGATCCCAGTATGTCTGCTTGGCTTTTACTGGCGCTACTTGCCCCGATAAGTTTTGCTGCTACGAATGTATTTGCAGCTACAATTCGACCGCCCAAGGTCTCCTCTTTAACGATGTCAACTGGAATTCTGCTGGGTGCTGCAGTAATTATGCTGCCCGCAATGATCCTATCTGGACAAGC
>CAYRUX010000128.1:0-36836 GCA_964427515.1 uncultured Rhizobiaceae bacterium | reverse complement strand
CATCTTCTCCACTATCTCGACGTGCTTCCTTTAGTCTATCAGCGTAGCGTTTAAGGTCTTTAAAGCGGAGTGGATCATTGGTTACTTCAGGCAATTCTATTGTTTGAAATTTTCCGCTATCAAATAGATATTCAAACCGTTGCAGAGGGTTTAAACGCATGTGGTAATCACAATGAGGACAGACCCTATAATTATTTTCTAGTTCTCGATGGAAAATCATTTGCTCGCAATTAGGGCATTTCTCCCACAGATCTTGCGGAATGTCTCCTTTGCGAAATAATCCACGAACTTTTGGTCGAGCGAAGCGATCTAACCAACTCATGATATAGACCTCGGTTCACACTCTCTTATACCAGTGCTAAAATTACGTACTAAGGAATGAACTGCGTTTGCAGTAGTGGATGTTGCGGCTCCATCAGCTCCCAATGAGTCGCTGATTTTTTGAATAAGTGCTGAACCAACAACAACTGCATCTGCCATTCGTGCTATTTCTATTGCCTGTTGCTTCGTCTTAATACCAAACCCGACAGCTATCGGAAGTGGCGTATGATCAAATACTACCCTAACAGCGTTACTAATTGATTTGTAAGAAGCGCCCTTTGTGCCTGTGATACCAGTAATAGAAATGTAGTACACAAACCCAGAGCTACTAGACAATACCCGCGACATACGCTCGCAATTCGTTGTTGGAGCAATTAAACGGATAAAGTCTAGTCCTGACCTTATTGCTGGAATGCATAATTCTTCGTCCTCTTCAGAGGGCAAATCTACAACGATCAATCCATCTAAACCAGCTTCTAATGCATCTTTTATGAAAAGATCAACACCATAAATATATATGGGATTATAATACCCCATAAGAATTATGGGAGTTTCCTGATCTTCCGCTCTGAATCTCTTAACTAACTCAATAATCTTATGCAACGTAATCCCTGCTTTTAGAGCTCTATGTCCAGCTTCCTGAATGATTGGCCCATCTGCCATGGGATCGCTAAAGGGCGCCCCAATTTCTATAATATCAGCACCTGCCGCAGGTAATCCTTGTAAAATTTTATAGGACGTTTCTATGTCTGGATCTCCCATCATAGTAAAGGTTACTAGACCACTTCGACCCTCTGCCTTTAAGTTTTTAAACCGATTTTCGATACGCTTATTCATATGCTGGTCTCTAATAATTCAGATACTGTATAGATATCTTTGTCACCTCTTCCACACATATTCATCACAATGATATGATTAGAAGACAAAGTGGGAGCCATTTTTTTAACGTACGCTAATGCATGTGCAGGCTCTAAAGCTGGGATTATGCCTTCCGACTGAGAACATAATCTGAATGCGTCTAACGCCTCTTCATCGGTTACTGCTACATATTTGACTCGTCCTGAATCCTTAAGCCAAGAATGTTCCGGGCCGATGCCTGGATAATCCTAGCCAGCAGATATTGAATGTGCATCTTTAATCTGACCATGTTTGTCTTGAAGCAGATATGTTCTGTTCCCATGCAATACGCCTGGACTGCCAGAAGTGAGTGATGCCGCATGCCGCCCCGTTTCAATTCCTTCGCCAGCTGCTTCAACTCCAATCATAGCAATTTTATCGTCATCAAGAAATGGATGGAATAGGCCAATTGCATTGGAACCACCACCGACGCAGGCAACCAATGAATCAGGCAATCGACCCTCCGCCTCTAGTATTTGTTGCCTAACCTCGTCACCAATTACTGATTGAAAATCCCGAACCATTTTTGGATAAGGGTGAGGCCCAGCAGCAGTGCCAATCAGATAATACGTAGATTCAACATTTGCAACCCAATCACGAAGTGCCTCATTCATCGCATCCTTTAATGTCTTCGACCCAGAGGTTACTGGAACCACCTCTGCTCCCAGAAGTTTAATACGAAATACATTAGATTGTTGCCTCTCTATATCTGTTTCACCCATATAAATGGTACAGGGAAAATTAAAAAGTGCACAAACTGTAGCAGTTGCCACTCCGTGTTGTCCGGCACCAGTTTCTGCTATAATTCTTTTTTTCTTCATACGCTTAGCCAATAAAATTTGGCCAATACAATTATTAATTTTATGTGCACCTGTATGATTTAACTCGTCACGCTTGAAATATAATTTTGCGCCGCCAAAATAATCCGTAAGATTACCTGCGTAATAAAGGGGACTTGGTCTACCTACATAATTAGCGAGCCAATACTCTATCTCATTTTGGTATTTAGGGTCATTTTTAGCTGTGAGATATGCTTCCTCAAGATCTATAATAAGAGGCATAAGTGTTTCAGCAACGTATCGTCCTCCGAAAAGACCAAAATGACCATCTTTGTCCGGCCCACTACTATATGAATTTGTATTATTCATAATTCATCCAATATCAAATATTAAAGACCCGCGCTTAGTTTGAGAAACTCTTTAACTAAGATTGGATCTTTTTTTCCATAAGATGATTCTACCCCAGAAGAAACATCTACTGCCCGCGCACCACTTATACTAACAGCATCATATAAGTTGTCGATATTAAGACCGCCAGATAAAAGCCAGGGAAGCCCAAACCCTGGATCATATTTTTTGGTCAACAACTTCCAATCGAATGACAATGCATTACCACCCGGCAAAGCATCTTTATCATTTGGGGAGGGCTTAGCATCAAATAATATCCAGTCAGCAAGCAATCTATATTGTTTTACCTTAGCTAAATCACTCATATTAGATAAAGTAATTGCCTTAATAATGCTAGCCCCGGTACGAACCTTAATTTCCAACGTCCTATTTATACTCTCTTCCCCATGAAGTTGAACAAAATCTAATTTAATATGGGTAAAAACATTATCTAATAAGTCATTCTCTGGGTTAACAAAAACACCGACAGTTGAAATGCTGCTTTTAAATGGTGCTGCTAATACCGCAGCTTGTTCAGGATTTATACTGCGTGGGGAGGGAGGATAAAATACGAAACCTATAAATTTCGCATTTCCCTGAACTGCAGAAGCGATTATATTATAATTAGTAACACCGCATATTTTTACGCTTAAACCCATCTTCAAAATGCCTTTTATACTAGTACTATAGGAACTACCTGAAAATTAAGCTAATCTTCTAATTCAAAAGTTTTAGTTCTTCGAAAAACTTCAGAAATTAGATAATACTAATGACTTATTAAACTTTATCCCGAAAAGATGAAAATGATTTCTGCTCCAACTGAGCCTTTGGCACTCTTTTAGGTTCGCCAGAATGACCTTCAGCAGTCTGGCGTAATGAACTTATCTCTTTCTCGAGACCTCGTATAAGCTTACGCCCTTGGCGCAACTCTGATCGGTAACGGTAATCAATTAACCATTTACATAATGAACCGATAACAAAACCTGTTGCCAACGACCCGATTACAGTGATCCAAATTGGTACATCTAATTCATAGGGAAGAGGATCAAATTGGATTTTTACAGGGACTCGATTCGCAATAGCGAATGCTACAACAATTACAGCGATAGGGACGCTCACTATCCAAATAACAAATCTCACATTTGCACCCCTAGTGCGATTAAAGCAAAGTCAGCAACAGTGAGACCACCGTAGAAAAAAACCCAATGTATACGCAATATCTATATTCTGTTTATTCGATCACGAAGGCCTTTCCCGGCCTTAAAAAATGGTAATTGTTTCCTTTCTACAGCCACCGCTTCCCCAGTACGCGGATTTCGTCCAATGCGTCTATCCCGTTCACGAACTGAAAAAGCACCAAAGCCCCTTAACTCCACTCGGTCTCCCCGCGCCAAAGACGCGCTAATTTCGTCAAATACCTTATTAACAACCCGTTCAAAATCGCGATGGTACAATCGAGGATCCGGGTACATTTCTGATAGGCGCTGGATAAGCTCAGATTTTGTCATATTTACGTTCCCAAATTATCAATGATAGCTATTCACCCGAGAATTAGTATATAGATATTTATTAAACTATTCATAATTTATCTCAGGTTGCCAAACAGCAAGCAGACCGTCAAGCGCTAGACTTCGAGAAACAATCGAACCCCGTATTTTAGACATCAACCAATCAACTAAGTTGTCAACTTTGTTAACCTCAATATCCCGAATAGGTAGAGACCTTGAAATATTTTGGGACTCTTCCAACCATTCTATCGCTTCTCGCTGACCTCCCTCCTGATCGACTAGCCCGTTAGACAAAGCTTGTCTACCAGTATAAATCCTACCATCTGCTAATACTTTAGCCTCAGATAATGTGAGGCTCCTCCTTTCAACTAGGAGTGAGACAAATTGATCGTACATATCGTCTACAACTGCCTGACTTGCTGCTTTACCAGATGAATCTAAACTTTCAAAAATGGATGGAACTCCCTTTAAGGGTGAACTTTTTATAGTTTCGGTTGAAATACCCAAATTTTCTAGCATTTTGCTAACTTCTGCTGTTTGTAGAATAACCCCTATAGAACCGGTTACTGAAGAGTTTCTGGCAAAAATCTGATCGGCGGCCAGAGCAGTCATATACGCACCTGAGGTAGCAGTTCCACCCAAAACCGCAACTAGAGGTTTTTTAAACGCAACCTCACGTAAACTAAGAAAAAGTGATTCGCTACCCGCCATAGTACCGCCAGGTGAATTAATTCTGAGGATTAATGCCCTAATATTATTATCTTCTGCAATTTCCGAAATTAGTTTTTCACGTTCCGAGTCATCAAGTATCAGGCCAGAAATCCAAAGCTGTGCAATATAATTCCCGTCACTCCCACCAACACCTAAACCAAATCGACCTATTGCCACTAATACCAAAAAAACTACGAATATAATCGCTAATGTGCGCCACACAATTAATTGACGCTTAAGACGCCGACGATCTAGCAACCTATCTGAATCAAGCATAACCGTTTGGCCTTAAACGATACATCAAGCATGCAAATATTGGGGGATTAGCCTTACTTTTTACCTTCTTCTTCTGAAGAGATTGTATCAGTTGCCGTTTCTTGTGACACTTCAGTATCATCACTTCCAGCCTCATCGGTGGCTACCAATGCACTATCTTCTTCTTGATCATCCCCAAGCGCGTCTGCTTCCTGTTTTCGACTTATTGCAGCTCCAAGAATATCACCTAAACTTGCACCGGAGTCAGTAGAACCATATTCCTCAACAGCCTGCTTTTCTTCCTCAACTTCCAGCGCCTTTATTGATAGTGTCAATCGCCTACCTGTTCGATCTATCTGTACCAACTTAGCATCAAACTTGTCGCCTACTGCAAACCGATCAGGCCTCTGTTCATTTCTATCCCTAGCAAGATCAGAACGTCTAACAAATCCTGACAAGCCATTTAACGCCTCAACCTCAACACCTTGATCACTTAAACCTTTAACCGTACAAGTTACCGCTTGCCCTCGTTTTTCATTTGCGACTTGAAAAGGATCCTGATCTAGTTGTTTTATCCCTAGACCGATTCGCTCTTTCTCAGTATCAATAGAAAGAACTTTTACTTTGATTTTATCTCCCTTAGTATAGTTTTGAATTGCAGCCTCACCCGACAAAGACCAATCAATATCTGATAAATGAACCATACCAAAAATCTCACTGGATAATTCTACAAATAAGCCTAATTCTGTTATATTTTTAATTTCCCCACTCAATACCGTACCTTCAGGGTTATCGGTTTCGAAAGTTGCCCACGGGTTTGAAAGACATTGCTTAATCCCCAAACTTATACGCCTTTTATCTGTGTCAACATCCAAAACCATTACTTCAACTTCCTGACTAGTCGAAACAATTTTTCCTGGGTGTACGTTTTTCTTGGTCCAACTCATTTCGGAAACATGTACCAAACCCTCTACCCCTGGCTCGAGCTCAACAAATGCACCATAGTCTGTAATATTGGTTACACGACCTGTATATCTTGATTCCAAGGGGTATTTTTCTTTAGCACCCTCCCAAGGATCTTCTTCTAACTGTTTCATGCCTAAGGAAATACGCTGCGTTTCTGAATTAAACCTTATAACCTGAACTTTTACAGTCTGGCCAATTTGTAGAGCATCCGTAGGATGATTTACTCGTCTCCATGCAATATCAGTCACGTGAAGTAATCCGTCAACGCCACCTAAGTCAATGAAAGCACCATAATCAGTAATGTTCTTGACGATACCATCAAGCACCTGACCTTCACTCATGTTAGCAATTAATTCATTGCGCTGCTCAGCTCTGGTATCCTCCAATACGGCGCGACGAGAAACAACTATGTTACCGCGCCGACGATCCATTTTTAAAATCTGAAACGGCTGTGTCGTCCCTAATAGGGGTGCCATATCTCGAACAGGTCTAATATCTACCTGACTACCGGGTAAAAATGCAATCGCCCCGTCTAAATCAACGGTAAAACCTCCCTTTACCCTGCCAAAAATGACCCCGTCCACTCTCTGCCCATCTTGATGGGCTTTTTCAAGTTTTTCCCAGGCCTCTTCGCGCCTAGCCCTTTCTCGACTGAGAACTGCTTCTCCACGACGATTTTCTATCCGCTCAATGAAAACCTCTACTTGATCCCCAATTTTTAATTCTACGGTTTGACCTGGAGGCGCAAACTCCTTTAGCGGAACTCGCCCTTCCACTTTAAGTCCAACATCAATTAGGGCTGCGTCATTATCGATTGATAGCACTGTACCCTTTATTAATCTGCCTTCAAAATCAGCGTTCTCACCAACATATTCGTCAAGCAACTCCGCAAAATTTTCAGTGGTTGACTCATATTTATCAGCCATTTCAGCTGTTTGAGTTGTCATTTGTTCTCCTGTCCAACAATCATTTCAAACCCTCCTAGAGGTTTTTGCCATGTATAACCCTTTATGCCAAGTGATTAAATAAGTACACTAAGGCATCCGCGCCTCAACATATAGAAGTGCCTTCTTAAATACTTCATCCGGCGAAAGATCAGTAGTGTCAATAATGATAGCATCATCTGCTGGCCGCAAAGGCGCTACTGCACGACTACTATCTCGAGTGTCACGATCCTTCATTTCCTGTAAAACGTCGGATTCTATACTCTGCACTCCACGTAACTGCAACTCTTTCAAACGACGGTGTGCTCGTATCTCAAGAGAAGCCTCAAGAAATAACTTTGCTTGAGCCTCGGGAATTACTATCGTGCCGATATCCCTACCATCAAGAACAGCTCCAGGTTTTAATTGAGAAAAATTTCTTTGGTACTGCAAAAGAGCATCTCTAACAGCTGGATGTGCTGATATGATTGACGCAGCCTGGCCAGTCTTTTCATCACGTAATTTTGGATCATCAAGGTCTTTTTCATTTAGATTTTGTGCAACATATTCACATATATCACTTGCATTTGGGTCTTGTCCCTCTCGCAAAACCCTTAAAGCAACTGCTCGATAAAGACTTCCAGTATCCAAATAATTGTAACTAAGATAATCAGCTAGTCGGCGGGACAATGTGCCCTTGCCCGAAGCTGCTGGGCCGTCCACCGCAATTACACATTTTTTTAAACTCCCGAATTCATGCCTCACCAATATTACCACCCAATGTGTTAATCAAATCTATAAATTTGGGAAAACTAGTATCAATCATTCCACCGTCATCTATAATTATCCCATTTTTTGCAATCATACCCAGAACTAAAAAGGACATAGAAATGCGATGGTCATAATTGCAATTAATTTTTGTTCCACCAACAGGGCCCCTACCCAAACCTTCAATCATGAGATCTTCACCTTCTTCAGAAATATGTACTCCGCAGCTATTAAGGCCTTTAAGAAGAGACACAAAACGGTCACTTTCCTTAAAACGCAATTCTCTCAAACCACGTAACCGACTTTTTCCCTTAGCACAAGCGGCAAGCATTGCGAGGATTGGATATTCGTCTATCATTGTAGGAGCTCGGGTCTCGGGCACATCAATACAATTTAGATCAGATGATTCAACGAGTATATCGGCAATATTTTCCTTTGCTATTATACGTTTATTCTTGAAGCGAATTCGTCCTCCCATTTCGCCAATACAGGTAAGCAAGCCAGAACGCAATGGGTTAATACCAATATTCCTCAAAAGCAAATTTGACTGTGGAACTAATAATGCAGCAGAAATTAGGAAAGCTGCAGAACTAATATCCGCAGGAACCGATACCTCCGCACCTTTTAGTTCTTTATAACCTCTCAATGTTGTCCTCCTGGTACCATCAGAATTATCCTGTATATCTAAGCTAGCCCCAAAATGGCGTAACATATTTTCTGTATGATTCCGGCTGGGAATATTCTCAACCACGCTAGTTTCTCCCGGCGCACTTAACCCAGCAAGTAAAATTGCTGATTTGACTTGAGCAGATGGAACTGGCAATTCGTAATCAATTGGAAGTAGGTTGGAAGAACCAGTTAAAGCTAATGGCAATCTCCAAGAATTCCGAGAAATCATTTTTGCTCCCATAAGCGTTAGTGGCTCTACTACTCGACCCATCGGTCTTGTATTAAGTGAATGATCTCCGCTAAAAAATGTAGTAAATGGATGCGATGACACTGCACCCATAAGTAATCTTACAGCTGTCCCAGAGTTACCTAAATCTAAGACCTGAGTTGGTTCTTTAAAGCCGTTAGTGCCAACACCCAAAATTTGCCATTTTTTTGATCTTGTTTTCTCTACTTGAACCCCTAGCTCCCTCAATGCATTTACGGTCGCCATAATATCCTGAGACTCTAATAGACCGTTTACATTAGTTTCACCAATGGCCAAAGCACCCAGAATCAACGCCCTATGGGAAATAGACTTATCACCAGGAACTATAATCTCTCCAGAAAGACTTTTACATGCTTTTGAAATTAACGGCATTCGATCAAATACCTTATATTTCTTTAAATCTCATTTTTAAAATTATTTCCTTTAATTATATTGTGGGATGCTCTTAATTAGGACTTTTACTATGGTAACACCGGTATAAAGCGTAGATTGAGCAAAAAAAAGTCATTTTAGTTTTGACAGAGCCTTCTTAACATGGCAATTCGACAGAATTACATACTTTTTGACAATACCCTTGCATAAACTGATATGGAGAAGTTAGACGTGGCGAAAAAGAAATTGGGTATTAAAAGGTTATGCCTTAATTGCGGAAAAAGATTTTACGATTTGCAACGTGATCCAATACACTGCCCTTCTTGCGGTACGAAATTTGTAACTAACCCATCCAGTAGAACCCGACGTCAACGTAGTACTGTGGACAAAAGTGTCACTACTCCCGAAGTAAAACCTGAAGAAAGCAGTCCCAGTAACGACACTCAGCAAGTGGAGGAAACTCCTGAATTTCTTGAGACTGACGTCAACGAGGAATTAGAACTCGACGCAGAAGATAATAATGTCACTGAAATGCTTGATGGAATCGAAAATACCAAGGAAGAAAACACTTAAAATCTAACGTTTGCTATAACAAAGCTGTGGTATATAAGCCTGGCTGAAAATTAATAATTTTGTTTAGTGTGATAATTTTTAATAATCGTTCCTAATTAACTTTTTGATTCCTCTTCTCTGACTGCGAGAAGGCTCGAAGCATAATGCGGATACTGAATATTTTTCTCAGGATTAAAAAGGTATACTATGCGCTATTAATATTAGCGTGCATAACTCTTGTGATCGGGTGTTTTTACGGCATCGTAGCGGCCAAAAAACAGCTATTCCCATACAGCCAGATGAAGCAATTATATAGCTTTCTAACGGAAGATTATGAGGTAAAAACACTGCATACTCACGTTCGGGATGAATTTACCAAACAGTCAGAGACTTCAAAATCTAGCAAATTTATAAATCTTAATAATCTGATATCAGACGGACGTGTGATAGAGTCCTTAACAATCCCCTTTTTAATGAAGTCAATAGACATTGCGTCACTAGACAAATTTGATTTACCTAAAATATCTGGTCCGGCTGGTGGACTCTGCGGTCTGCAAAACAAACTTGTACTTTTTGGCGGCAAGGGAAATGGCATTCTAATTCACCTAGAAACGATGGATATTCTTGGTGGCATTTCTCTAAAAAATTATCAAACGTCTGATGGGGGGATTATTTACACTATTAAAGATGTTGCCTGTTCTTTTGATGAAGATGGTCAATTTGCTTATATAGTCTACCAAATTCTTTATGATCAGGTTGCTAATGAATCTAACCATTACAGAACCGCAATTGGAAAAATCGACTTACAAAATTTTGGAACTGGCTCATTTCAAAATGTTTGGACCAGCAAATTAACCGGCCCTAATTTTGGGGGACGGCTTTCTCTGGTATCAGATGATATCGCATTAATCTCATTTAGCGATGCTGGCCCCTACGGAAAACGACAAGATAATGGTTTATTTCGTCCAGAAGACCCTGATTTACTAGAAGGAAAAATTTTATCTGTGAATCTTTCAAATGGCGAACACAATATTTTTTCCTTCGGGCATCGAAACCCTCAGGGCCTTTTTGTCAATTCCCAAGGTGAAATATTTGAAACGGAACATGGACCTAAGGGAGGAGATGAATTCAATCTTTTGCGTAAAGGTAGAAATTATGGCTGGCCCAACGTATCGCATGGCGTGGACTATACTAGCTATCATTGGAAGCATGGAAAAGCAGGTCGGCATGAAGGATATGAACCTCCACTTTTTGCGTGGGTGCCATCCATTGCAATTTCCAACCTAATACAAGTGAAAAACTTGCATCCTGCAGGGGCAGAAGATTTCTTGATAGGCAGCCTCAAAGCACAATCACTTTTTCGCCTAAGATTAAACAAAAAACAAAGGGTCGAGTTTGTGGAGCAAATCTGGATCGGATCTCGTATTAGAGATATAGAGGAGTTAGAAAATTCTCAAATTGCATTGTGGACGGATGACTCAAAATTAAAAATTATTTCAATTGCCAATGATTTTATCAAGAATGACAAGCGCACAACAACTTCGTTTACAGGTTCATTATTTGAGGGATGCCTAAAATGCCATCATTTTGGTATAACTAATGTTACACACCTAGCTCCTTCACTAAAAATGATTTTATCAAGGGATATAGCAAGTGATAACTTTAAATACAGTGATGCTTTGTCAAAAATTTCCGGAAGGTGGACCCGTCAACGGATGAAGGAGTTTATTATGAACCCCCAAGAGTTTGCTCCTGGCAATATGATGGTATATCAAGTTGCTGATGAAAAAGTTGCTGACGCCATTGTCGACAAGTTAATAGAAATGGACAATATGGGTCAGTAAAATGACGATCAGATAAGGAGACATATCCCTTGAGTCGTTGGCAAAGTCATATTTTTACAAATATGTTGCTCAAAAATCCCGGTGCTCAAATAGTTTATATAGCTTTGGCCTACACCACCTTAGTTTCTCTATCCATTATAAATAAGCAACCTTGGTTTGATGAAGGTGGTTATGCTAATCCAGCTTACAATCTATTGAAATTCGGCCACCTTGGGATGCCAATACTATACAGTCAACTGGAAGTTTGGCCACGGTCTGATTATCTAACCTATCATACAACCCCTTTATCTTTTGTGTTTCAGGCTGGTTGGTACGCCTTATTTGATTTTGGACTATACCAAATGCGAGCACTTTCTGCTGTATTCGGTTTACTTCTCATTTTTTCTACATATTTCATAACGCGCGCGATAATCAAGAATCATTTTATCTCTTTAATCGCAGCACTAATCGTGTCCACGGATTACAACATTATAATCTGGGCTTCGGATGGTCGCATGGACATGATGTGCTCGGGTCTGGGTTTCTCTGCAATTGCCGTATATCTCACATTGAGAAAAAACCGTTTGAATCTAGCCATAATTTTGAGTCAATTTCTAATAGTATTAAGCGGACTCACACACCCCGCTGGCATATTATATGCATTTTCTGTTTGGGTTCTAATTTTCTCATGCGATGCAAAAAAATTGAACTTCATTCATTTATTAGCTCTCGTACCGTATGTGGCTGGAGGGCTAGGTTGGGGTTTATATATTATTCAAGATTTGGAAGCATTTAAGAATCAATTTTTAGGAAACTATGGCCAAAATGCAAGACACAATTTGTTTCTATCACAACCATTTTTGGAATTAAAACGCTATCTAAGCCCAGCATTTGGATTAGGAGATGAATCAACTAAATTATCCACATTAAAAGTGATCCAACTTGTCGCGTACTGGGGAGCGTTTATTTTGATGCTATCTTGGAAACGATTACGCGTAGAAAATAATTCCTCCATCCTACTAGTTTTGTTGATTCTCCATATTTTATTGATGGCAATATTATTATCTGGCACTCATCTCTCGTATCTCGTTCACGTCATACCTTTATATGCTATAATTTTAGCCACTGTTTTATGCCATCTTTATAAGAAACACAGCTATTTAAAAACTATAAGTATATTTGCTTTGGGATTACTGATTTGTTTGCAAAGTTTAGGCACCATAACAAAGTATTCTATTAAAAATAGTGCTCAAAGTCATTACAATGATACTGTAGTATTTGTTAATAATATTCGCAAACCCAGTGATCTTATCGTGGCAAGTTCTGAATTTGGATTTCCTTTTGGGTTTGAAGGAGAAGTAATTGATGATTACTATCTCGGAACAAAAGGAGAGTTTTTCGGAGACATTGTAATATTAAATGATGGTTACAGAAAGTTATATGATTATCTATCCCAATCTGAACCCACAGAACTCAAAAATATTATGTCTTTTCTTAATGAGAAATATTTTCATATTAATAAGATTGGTAAATACGATATTTATATTTCCAAAAAATAGGAAAATATATTTTTTAATGTCTACTTTCTGACAATTATAACGATTAAACCAATATGTGTGGAATATTTGGTCTTGTTAATCACATTAAGCAGCTTGCGGAACACGATATACGAGAATGTCGTGACGCTGTATCACTTCTACTACACAGAGGGCCCGATGCAAGCGGTGAATGGTACGATAAACACACATATATGGGACACAGACGACTCAAGATAATTGATCAGTCTATCGCTGCCAATCAACCGTTTTACGATAAAACCGGTCGGTTTGTCTTAAGTTACAACGGAGAAATATATAATTATCTGGAACTCAAAAGAGAACTAGAGCGAGATGGAGTAACATTTTGTACTAAAAGTGATACAGAGGTATTTTTAGCTTCATGGATTAAATGGGGGGAAAGGTCGCTAAATAAATTTGATGGAATGTTTGCAGCTGCTATACACGATCGAAAAACAAGGTGTCACTATCTCTTCCGAGACCCCATAGGGCAAAAACCATTATATTACCATGTTTCTCAAAACGAAGTTATTTATTCTTCTGAACTTCGCAGTTTACTAAAACTTAAAAAATTTTCTTGGCGAATAGATAAAGAGGCTTTTACACGCTACTTAATGAACGGCTATTACGCTTGTGACGAAACACCAGTCACAAACATAAAAAAATTATTGCCAGGGTGCCTTTTAAAGATCGAACATGGTCAAGCTCATCAAATTCGTTATTGGGATTCCGTCCCAAACACACCAACAACTAGTTTTGATAAAACCGGTGCGTTAGAAGAGTTTAATCGATTGTTCGAAACATCCTGCAATATGTCAATGCGTTCGGATGTTCCATACGGGGTATTTCTTAGTGGCGGAATTGATAGCTCACTTGTATTACAAGCCTGTCACAAAATACACCCCGATATTCGTTCTTTTAGTGTCTCAATGGGCGAAAAAGACTTTGATGAAAGTGACAAGGCTAAGTTAGTTTTAGATAGTCTAAAAATGGAAAAACAACAGCATTTTTTAATGAACCATGATTCAATATTGAAAGCCGTTAATGATGTATTTTCTAATAGTGATGAACCACTTGGAGATCCTGGGTTTGTAAATACCCTTTTTTTGGCTCGTGCTTGCAAGCCACACGTAACTGTTGCGCTAGCGGGAGATGGGAGCGATGAGCTATTTGGCGGATATGCTCCATTTAAGGGTTTAGCACCTATACCGTGGCTACGCCCTATACCATCTTCCATCCTGCTCCTGATAAAAAATTTGGCAACCTTTTTACCGCAAACCGATTCATACTTAAGCACCGCGTTCAAGATCAGAAGTTATCTTCAAGGATTTCCATCTGAAGACAGTTTGCGATATTCTCTTTGGCTAGCTTCTTGCGAGCTAAAACAATTAGCTAGTATCTCATCTGGACTACCAAGAGATTTTTTTTCTGCTAGTGGCGAAACTGGGACAATTTTGGAGCCTATTGCGAATTCTATGAAACCAGCTCTGGGCCAGGATCAACAACAAATGTTACACTACTACTATCAAAAGGTTTTTTTGCCTGAATTTGTATGTGCGCATACTGATCGAGCAGCGATGCAAACAAGTATGGAGGTTCGTTCCCCATTTCTCTCAGTACCACTAATTGAATTTGCCAATCAACTTCCAAATAACATGAAAGTACGTGGTCAAACGCTTAAATGGGTTCTCAAACGAGCAGCAAAAGAAAATGGTCTGCCACCAGCAATTTATAACCAACAAAAACAAGGTTTCACATTTCCAGTTGCTCGCTGGTTAAAAGGCCCACTCCGCAAATGCATGACAGATCTCCTATCAAGAGAATCTTTGCCCGCGGAGCTACTGGATACAAATGCCGTTTTACAATATTGTAACGATCACCTTAAAGGAAAAGCAAATAACTACAGAATTTTATACAACTTAATGGCCTTTCAAGCCTGGAGAAGGTGTTATCCCGATGTACGGATTTCTTAAAAACTCTGTTTAGAAATCGAGTGGCATTACATTATATAGCACTTTATTGAATGGGATATTATGAAAAGACTGGAACGGCAAAAACTTTATTCTGAACACATAGCATCAGGTATACCTCGAGCCTTGACAGAACTCGATCGAGATCCCTTTTCATTTACTTATGGCTGTTTTGATAGGGAGTATTGGGCCTGGGCCACAAAGGATTTTTCTAATTTCGACTTACAACGTGCTATCTACCCATTAACGTGTGCGTACTTAAATTCGTTTGAAGGCAATTCTTGGTACCAAGAACCTCGGGTTCGAGATTGGATCAAAGCAGCGTTTACATATTGTGAAAATGTTCAACATCCAAATGGTTCTTTTGATCATCATTATCCTAATGAATTTAGTGTAGTGGGCGTAGCCTTTCCTCTGGCTGAGTTAGGATTAGCTTTTAAAATGTTGGATAACGCCGGAGAGTTTTCTATTGATGAGCGCAAAAGGTGGATAAACTTTTTTATAAAATGTTCTGGTTTTTTATGCAAAGTCGACGAAACTCACGGTTTTATTTCAAATCATCGGCTGGGGGCAGTGTGTGGTTTGTATATTACCAGCCTGCTAACTGGAGAAAAGCGTTTCAAGACACGGGCTAATGAACTTTTACAGACCGTCATAACGAATACCTCAAAGGAGGGTTGGCCCTTAGAGTATACGGGAGCTGATCCCGGGTATCAGACCCTCGACACAAATTTCATGGCACATTACTATAATCTTAGTGGAGACGATGAATTTTTGCAGAATCTGGTGCTACCATCCTTAAATTTTCTAATCTATTTTTTCCATCCTGACGGTTCTGTTGGGGGGGAATACGGAAGTCGCAATTGTCCACTATATTATCCTGGTGGAGTAGAATTATTTGCCAACTATTTTGGTGTTGCTGAAACAATTGCACAATTAGGCGCGAAAGCGATTAAAAATAATAATTCTCCCGCCTTAGGAACTCATGATATACGTAATTTTATACCTATGATGTCTAGTTATTCTCTGGCATTAACAGTATGTCTAGAAGGGGCGCCACCAGCGCAACCCGCTTTACCTCCGTTCGAACGGGAATTTGAACGCTATTGGCCTGACGCTGGTATTTTTGTGAGATCTGACAAATATAAATATACAATTATTGGTTGTTCTAAGGGTGGAATAATAAAAGTCTTTGATAAAAAAACTGGTGAAATTAAAGGCTCACATTCAGGTTATTTTCTTAAAAACGAGTCCGGGCAATCATGGAGCACTCAATTTCACGGAAATAATACTGTCACAAATTTATCGGACTGCATTGATACTGAAATTGATCCGCTTCCAGAAAGACACTTCAAAGTAAATGTTCAGTTTTATAGGGTGGTACCCATCCGTTTGTTTACACCATTTAAATTTCTTCTATTTAGAATTTTCTGCCTAACAATTGGTAAAAATATAAAATTAAATAATTGGGTTAAACGCTATATAATAATTGGTTTGCTGATTCATCGCCGGAAAACTTCTAAGTTTAGTGCTATTCGTCAATTTGTTTTTAACGCTGAAGGCCTTACAATGTATGATGAGTTATCTGCTAATATTCAAAATAAGGGCATGTTTCTCCAAACTGCAGATATCTTTACGACACTTTATATGGGCTCTTCAAAATATTATCGCCATTCTGAAAAGCTTAAAGATGATTTTAGCGATGAAAATTTAGTTATGTATACAGACGATAATAACGTGTTAATGACTCATATTGGAAGTAAAGGCTTATCAGTGATTAATAGTAAACTAAAAGAAAGGCGGGAACTGTCGTGAAGATAAGCCAAACAAAATCTTTAGCACACATGACCCGTAGCTATTTAAACCCATCTCAATTGGGATACCTCATATTTTATGTAACTAACCGCTGTAATTTTCGCTGCGACTTCTGTTTTTATTACGCGGAAATCGAAAAAGGACGAAAACCTAATGAACTAACGATAGAGGAAATTGAAAAACTCTCTAAAACTATTGGCCCTCTACTGCAACTTTCAATGACTGGTGGAGAACCTTTCTTGCGCCGAGAACTTGACGATATTTATGGCCTATTCGTAAAAAATTGTCACGCGCGATATATTACTATACCCACCAATGGTTCATTAACTGAAAAAATGGTCAAATTTTTAGAAAGAGTATTGCCTCTCTATCCTAAATCATATCTCAGACTAACATTTTCCATAGATGGAATTCAGGAAGACCATGAC
The DNA here is from genome assembly GCA_964427515.1 of uncultured Rhizobiaceae bacterium. Taxonomy (GTDB): domain Bacteria; phylum Pseudomonadota; class Alphaproteobacteria; order UBA828; family UBA828; genus CAYRUX01. The sequence goes on along the minus strand of CAYRUX010000128.1, from coordinate 19,868 downwards.
GCAGCACGATCAATGCCCGGATCATTTGAAAAAATTCAGCAAAGTTATGATGCCATTTTGCCTCTTCGAAAACATTATTCAAACTTAGTTTTGGACGCTAATTCTGTGTTCACTTCTAGATCAGAAGAGAAGCTCATGGATACCATGCAATATTTAGCGAAGAACTTTGCTTTTGATAATCTTTCAATAACTTATGCTAGAGGTGATATTCGTGATCCATCGTTATTTGCATCTTCAGAAGAGCTATATGTACAAGTGAATGACTATCTTGAGAAAGTTAGAAGGCGCAAAGAAGGGAGATTCTTATATCCATTGTGGCGTGCAGTTAGGGACGTATCAAGGGAAAATCTGATTCGCACGGTATTTCATGACGAATTTGTTACACCCTGTGTTGCTGGCCGAAAATTAGTTGTAATAGGGGAAACGGGGGAAGTGTACCCATGTGAAATTTTAGATCGGTCGATGGGAAATTTACGTGACCATGATTTTAACTTACCTAGATTAATGGCTCAATCCAAAAATCAGAAATTACAGCGTTGGATTGTAGATACCAAATGTAAATGTTCTTTTGAATGTGCCCTTGGTGCTAATGTAGTTTGGAATAAGTCAACTTATCCGCGTATGATACGTTCAGCGATCCGTAATATTGGTAAAAACTGATTTATGGAGGATAATTTAAATAAGATAATTTCTGTAATTATACCCTGCTACAACGCCTCTAAGACGTTACGTCCTTGTGTTCTGTCCGTAATAAATACAAAATTTAGTAACCTTGAAATTTTATTAGTCGACGATCAGTCAACTGATTCAACACCGAATATTATATCCAAGCTTTGCGATGAATTTCCAAAAACCGTAAAGTCAATAAAACAGATGACTAGAGGAGGGCCTTCAAAGGCACGCAACTCAGGAGCTGATAAAGCAATAGGGCATTACCTGTTTTTTTTGGATAGCGATACAATAATGGCTGCTGATGCTTTAGACAATTTCTTGCTTCGAATCAAATCTGCTGACGCTGTTGTTGGAATATACGAAGCAGAACCACTAAATCCCGGCATGGTATCCCGATATAAGGCGTATTTAAATCACTACTTTTTTTCCCGCAGTGGGGTAATACCTTACGAAGTTTTTGATTCGTCAAGAGCAGGAATTAAAGCAGATATTTTTCGAGACCTTGGTGGCTACAATACTTCATTAAAATGGGGTATGGACTTTGAAAATGAGGAACTTGGATATCGCATAATAAAAAAATATAAGATGGTACTAGATCCCAATATCCATGTGGGTCATCATTTTCCAGATTTTATTGGCCTGACAAAAACTTACTTTAAGCGTGTAGCCCAGTGGATGGAGATTTTTATGCTTCGTCGAAAATTTGAGTCTGGCGGAGTGACTTCTGCGGACACTGGCCTTAGTAGTGCTAGCTTACTATTTTCATTAATCAGTCTTTTGGGAACAATTGGCCACCCTATGATTGGCTTCTTATCTTTACTATTTTTTCTAATTTATCTTAAGGGGTATTTGGGTTTTTTCCTATTTGTTGCGCAAAAGCGAATCGCTCACACTCCCTTTGCTATCTGTCTAAATATTTATTTTACTTTAGTACTTTCTGTAGGTGCGCTAGTCGGCTGTATTAAGGCACTTACCGGCCAATCTCAAATACCTGATGTCGTTGATTGTACAAATTAACAACACGGTCTATGCACACTCCAGTTTACTTCACTGCAGTAACAAAGAAAAAATTACCTAAAAGGTTACGACCTGTTAAGTTTGATCTCTTATAGCTAGCATCAAACGGCCAATTGAACCCACATGGAATTACATTAAATTCCTCAAATCTAGAAAATAGTCGTTGTATCCCTTTATTTGTGTAACTGTGCATTATAGGTACTCCAAAAGCTTCTAGAAGCATCGTTCCAAATAATTTTTCGAAACTGTAGGTCTCGAAGACTTTCAATAGTATTCTATCCTGCCTCAAAATTACGTCGCACAACTTTTGTAATCCCCTAAGAATATAGGCAATCAAAATTTTAGGTGAAGCTAATCGATATAAAAAGATGTAGCTGATTCCTCCCGGCTTTAATACTCTATGTACCTCGTTTAAAGCTTCTTGAGTATCATCGATGTGATGCAACACACCCATTGAATATATACATTCGACAGAATTATCCTTAAATGGCAATGCCAAAGCGTCGCCTTCCTCAAATTTTGGACTGACATGAAGTTTTGACGCAATATCCTCTACAGCTTGGCGAGCAAAATTTACACTTTGGAGGGAAGCATCGATTCCCATATATGTGGAACCAGGTTTCAAATACTGACAAGCTGTTATTGCATCCGTTCCCTGTCCACAACCAATTTCGATAATTTTACTATGGCGAGTCGCCAATGACTTTAAGTTATGCATAATAAATGGTTCTTTAGAATATCGTAGTTTGGCACGAAGTTTATAACTTGACTGACCATCGCATGGCCAATTATTCCAAAACTGTCTTGTTGCTTGTGCTGTATTTGGACTACTCATAGCATTCTCTGATCTTGTCTTAGATTGAAGTGTCTCATAACATGAAAAGGATACTGATAAACAAATAAAAGACGTACAACAATTAAGAAATTTTTGATAAAAAAATATTGAGTATTATTGTAACTATTACTTGTCTAATTCAATACCACAAAACCAAGTGAACCGTAACATAAAGAGAGCTGACTTTGCGTAGGGTAGTGATGATCCTTAAAATAATTCTGATTAACATCTTTAATCGCTGATATGACAAATTCTCAACAACTCACGTACTCCGTGATCGTGCCAGTATTTTGCGAACAAGATAGCTTGGTTGAGCTCGCTAACAGGGTTGCTGAAACGTTTAATGGAATGGGAGAAAGCAAGTCATTTGAATTACTGATAGTAAACGACGGCTCTACTGATCAGACCGCCAAAATAATATCAGAATTAGAACAAGAACGTGATTATGTACGATCTGTAACGCTAAGACGTAACTGTGGAAAATCCATGGCATTAATGGCTGGTTTTGAGAATGCCGAAGGAGAATTAATTTTTACTATGGACGGTGATTTACAGGATAATCCTGAGGATATGCCTAATCTACTTCGAAAGCTTAGTGACGGTTTTGATATGGTGAGTGGCTGGCGACAGAATCGCCAAGATCAAAGCATTCGTAAAATAGGGTCAAAACTTTTTAACGTAGCAGTTATGAAAACAACAGGCCTTAAGTTACACGATCTAAATTGTGGTTTTAAACTCTATCGGCAAGAAATGGTCAAAGCCTTATGCGTATACGGCCAATATCATAGATATATTCCATTGCAGGCACACCTTATGGGCTTTAGGGTTTCAGAGGAAAAAGTTGGAAATACTCAGAGAAAACATGGCAAATCAAAATATAAAGCCTTCAGATACCAAGGACTGTTTGATTTGCTCTCAATATTATTCACCTACAAATATGGGTTAAACCCTCTACATTTTTTTGGTGTAATTGGGTTAATACTAATAATACCCAGTTTTGGAGTTATTGCGTATCTTCTGATAGAACATATTCTTTTTTACCTATCTGAAGGACAGCAGCTTCTGAACAGACCACTGCTATCCCTATCGCTATCAGTTCTAATTATGGGAGTGATCATATTTCTAACTGGATTTGTATGTGATTTTATTTTGCACCATCAAATTCGCCGCAGTATTAGCGAAATTGTAGACCTGAATATATCCTCTATTACGAAATTGCCGAGAAAAGAGTCGGACAATCAAAATGATCCACTTTAAATTTTTGATACTGAGCAGATAACAAGACAGGATTTTAATTTAATTTTTACTCAACATTTTTCAAAAAGTGTTGAGTTCCTAGTAATTTGAAGCAAAATGTAGCGCAGTTGGACTATTTTTCTAAATGGCTAATTTATTGAAGAAACATAATAAGCAAAACACTTAGAATACATGCCTGTATATTTGACTAATACCCCAAGAATTTTGACAGGAAATTGAGAGGGTGGTTAATTGAATAGGATAGAAACCACTGTGACAAAAACTTTGGGGCCATAGCTCAGTTGGGAGAGCGCTTGAATGGCATTCAAGAGGTCGTCGGTTCAATTCCGTCTGGCTCCACCAAATATTCCACAAAGAGGCGTAGAGTGTAACGCCTCTTTTTTTATTTAGGGGATAAGTATCTGATATTTTGGGAATTGATATAATATCTATCTTTTTCGAATAACTTACGATGCTTCTTTTTGAGATTGTACATCTTAACTATAAATACATTAATATAATCGAATATGAAAAATTTAAATTCACGGAAAATAAATAAAACTGCATTAGTTTCTGTAATCATTCCTACACTAAATAGATGTTCAACGTTGCCGAGAGCTTTGAACTCTGTAGCGTCCCAAACGTTTATACCAGATGAAATTATTGTAGTTGATAATGGTTCTGACGACGGCACAGCTTCTATGGTCAAAGAAAAATATCCAAATATAAAGCTATTGTACGAACCCAAACAGGGTGTTAGTGCTGCGCGAAATACAGGAATTTTTAATTCCACTGGGCGATTTGTCGCTCTTCTAGACTCCGACGATGCTTGGTCCCCATTAAAACTAGAAAAGCAAATTGAAAACCTTGGAAAGTCAAAAAATAGAATTATACACACTAATGAAATCTGGTTCAAAAATGAAAAACAACTAAATCAACGAAAAAAACATAAAAAGCGCGGCGGAGATGTTTTTTTCGATTGTTTGCCATTGTGCTGTATTTCTCCCAGTAGCGTTTTGATTAGGAAGTCTCTGTTTGATGATGTTGGTAAATTTGACGAAAGTTTGCCCGTTTGCGAGGACTACGATTTTTGGTTACGAGTTAGTTGTCAGGAACAAGTCTCCTTTATTGAGGAACCTTTGACCATAAAATATGGTGGACATCACGATCAACTTTCAAAAAAATACTGGGGAATGGATCGATTTCGAGTAAAAGCCATAGAGAAACTTTTACTGACAACTAATCTAAATAGTGATCAGAAAGTAGCTGCTAAAATAATGCTAAAGAAGAAACTTAATATCCTAATTTCTGGTGCAAAGAAGAGACATAACACCAATTTTGTTGAAATATATTCAAAAAAACTTGAAAGACTGGAAGATCTCTTTTGTTAAGCTAATAAAGCTAAAGGAGGCCAAACTGATAAAAGAAACTGCCGCTATCAGATGGGTTGTAGCACTTAAAGAGGAGGCAGCCCCGATTCGAAGCTATTACAATATGATGCCTGTCGAAGTGGGTGGAGCCTATCCAGTATTCAAAGATAACGAGGGAAAACACTGGTTGGTAAATAGCGGTATAGGAAAAGTTAATACCGCAGCCGCAACCATGTTCCTTAACCAAATCAGTGATGCCCCACCATGGACAGCGTGGATTAATTTAGGGATAGCCGGTCATAGAAATAGCGAGTGCGGTACATTATATTTAATTGACAAAGTCATAGATCAGTCAACCAATTATATCTGGTACCCATCGCCAGCTATATCTACCTCAATAGATAAGCAGTCTCTTTGCACAGTTGACCAGCCAGAAACAAACTATTTTGGTGACGATCTTTTTGACATGGAAGGGTCTGCATTTTTCCAAATATCAAGTAATTTGTCATGCCAACAGTTAATTGTAATTTTAAAAATTGTCTCCGATGGACCTAGTTTTAATATAAAAAAGTTAACAAAAAATAAAATCAGCAGCCTAATTCTTTCAAACTTACAACAGATCTATTCAACAGCAGCCAACATGGAGCATCTTTCAAGTAAAGAAAGCCACCGCCTCAATGTACCACAAGCGTATATTCCTATTACAAATAATTGGCACTTTAGCCAAACACGAGCGTATAAATTAAGGGATATTCTTAGACGGTGGCAAGCAGTTTATCCCGATCAAGATCCAATGTTTCATTTAACTGAAAATGATGATGCGGCCTCAGTCATTGTAAAACTGTTAGGAATGATTAATCGTCATCAAATTAATTGGGAGGAACGGTGATAAAGACAATTTACGTTGAAAATAGTGTCCGAGACCACCCACGAGTAAAGTTAATTTTACAAAAATTCTCAAAAACTAGGCTAATTTCAATTGAGCGTTATACAGATATATTCAATAACCGATCCCAAAATTTTCGTTTACAGAAGCTAAATCCAGCTTTGATACTAGCAAAAAAACATGGTCGCTATGTCCTCCCAACACCAGCGGGATTTGGTATTGGTGGTACACTAAATTACTATTTTGCACACATGTTGAACTGTATTTATGATTGTCGATACTGCTTTCTACAAGGGATGTATTCGTCTGCAAATTATGTCTTATTTGTAAACTTCGAAGATTTTGATAGAGAGATAAAAAACCTAATTCAGATTCATTCAAAGGACAATCTCACATTTTTTTCTGGTTATGATTGCGATTCCTTGGCGCTTGAAAACCTTTCGGGTTTTGTATCTCATATTTTACCGGTTTTTCGAAATCAAGAATCGGCAATATTGGAGTTGAGAACAAAAAGTGTGCAAATTAGACCCCTTGATTCAATAGAACCCATTAATAACTGTGTTGTCGCTTTTAGTTTGATGCCAAATGCTATGTCTCAAGCTCTAGATCATAGAACGCCGTCAATCTCTGCACGCTTAATAGCCATTAATAAATTAGCGAAGATCGGTTGGAAAATTGGTCTTCGTTTTGACCCACTGATCTATGGCAAAAATTGGCAACATCATTACCAACAACTTTTTGATCAAGTTTTTTCAGCAATACCCACTTCTTCAATTCATTCCGTGAGTTATGGGCCACTAAGATTTCCAAAGTCTATGTACAAAAGAATTTCCAAACTTTATCCGGAAGAGGAGCTACTTGCCATATCTTTAAGCCAAACTAATGGTACTGTAGCCTACAGCTCCGAAATTGAGCTGGAAATGGCTGAATTTTGTAAAGAGCGATTCGCGAATTTCATTTCAAATAACTTTGTCTTCCAATGTACAGTAGAAGCGCAAGTAACGCGAAAGACAGGTTGATGAAGAATAGACATATTGTAGTTACTGGAAGTTCAAGTGGCATTGGCAAGGCAACTGCTGAAAAGTTGTTAGACGAAGGGGCTACAGTTATCGGAATTGCCCGTCAGCATGAAAAGTTTCAGCCCAATACTGATAGATATAAGCCAATAAAATTAGATATGGAAAATTTAGATATTCTCCATGAAAAAATAAAAGAAATTTTTCTTTTGTACCCTCATTTAGATGGAATAGTTTGTAATGCTGGTACCGGACAGTTTGCGAACTTGGAAAATTTTTCACCCCAACAAATTCATTCCTATATAAACAGCAATTTAATTGCACCCATGATTTTGATAAGAACAGTTATTCCGTATTTTAAACAAAAAAATTGCGGGGATATTATAATTATTGGATCGGAATCTGCGCTGAAAGGCGCTCAAAAGGGTAGCTTATATTGTGCGGTTAAATTTGGACTGCGGGGTTTTGCACAAGCTATTCGGGAAGAAACGTCAAATAGAGATATACGAGTTAGTCTTATAAATCCTGGTATGGTTCGAACGCAATTTTTCGACAAACTTGCGTTTAGTCCAGGTACAGATACCTCTAATGCAATAGAACCGGAAGATATAGCAATAACTGTATCCAACACTCTTGCAATGAGAAAGGGAACTGTTATCGATGAAATTAATCTTACACCATTAAAAAGAGTCGTAATATTTGACAAATAGTTTAAACCAAAAATACCAACACCAGCATAATTATCATAACCTCCATATGCAAAAATTTGAGTGGATCGCGTTCTATGCCCTTAGATTCATTTCTACAGTATTTTCTTAAACATTATTTTGGGCATACAATTCAAAAACTAAAGTTTTTAAATGTGGTTGGTAGTCGTTGAATTTGGGCGATTGTTTTAGTGGGCATGGGCGTGGTGATATCTTCAGTATTGGTAATATAAACTGTATCTGAGAATCCTTCAAAACGTTTGGAAATTTTAGTGGCAATTTCATCGTAAGTTCCAAATGTCGTAAACAGATTAAATATTTCATCTGTTATTTCGTCAGACATAGCTTCCCATTTTCCCCGTTTTGCTAACTCGTAGAGTTTATGTCCAAGCTCATCTAGGCCATGTTGCTTCAATACCGGCCAATATGCGCGAGTTGAACCATAAAATGCTATACGCTTTCGAACCCAAGTAACTTTATCGGCAAGCTCCCTATCATCGGCACCAGAAATTATAAAACCACCGCCTACAATCTCAAAATTACTGCGCTTTTTACCAGTTTTTTTTAAGCTTTCATGTACTAAAGGTATGATGACATCTTCTTGATATTGTTTCGTACAAAAAGGATGGAGAAGAATACCATCACAAACTTCTGCAGCAACACGCAGCATCGCTGATCCTACTGCTCCCATTGTAATTGCTGGTGGAGCGCACCTTAACGGGGCGGGTCTAAAAGCAGGTGTCATCAAACTAAAACTATAGTGCTCCCCTTCAAATTTAAGTTCGTTACCTCTCTGCCAACAATTCCAAATTGCACGCACCGCAGAAATATATTCGCGCATTCTAGGAGCTGGTGCGCTCCATGGTACTGAAAATCGTCGCTCGTTATGGCCGCGCACTTGACTACCCAACCCAAGAACGAAGCGACCACCAGATGCTAATTGGAGATCCCAACCAAGATTTGCCATAATCATGGGACTTCGAGGAAATGCAATTGCTAAGTTAGTCATCAGAGTTATGCTCTGTGTGGAAGTAGCTGCAACACCAAGCGGTAGGAAGGGATTATGACGATTTTCCATCGTCATTAAACCATCATATCCCAGATTTTCAGCCGTAGTCGCAGCATTGGGAATATGGTTCAAATTATTTTGAGGTAAAGTCGTATAAATCTTCATTTAATACTCGACTAGTTTCATCAATAATATGCCTTTTGTAAATTTAGAAAAAAACGAAAACATCAAACCTAATAACCAGCGTCAGGATCCACAAGATGTTTTGGTAATTCGCCTTTAAGGATTCGGAAAATATTTTCGGATACTAGACGGGCACCAGATTGAGGGTTGGTTACTGACGCTACATGTGGGGTTATGGTAATATTAGGAGCCCTCCAGAGAAGGTTGTCTGACGGTAGGGGTTCAATTCTAGTCACATCTAAAACGGCATGTGAAATATGACCTGAACGCAAAGCACTAATTAAATCTTCTTCCACCACCAGACCCCCCCTAGCCCCATTTATAATACATGCTTTATCTGGCAGATTTTTTAAAAGCCGTCCGTCGATAATTCCTTTGGTCGCATGTGTGAGAGGAAGAAGACAAACCAATATATCAGTGGTTGATATAAAACGACTCAGACTCTCCACCCCAACAAAGCTCTCCACACCTGGTATATTCTTTTTTGACAAGCTCCATCCGGATACTTTAAATCCTATGTGCTTCAATGCTAAAGCTGAAGCCTGACCTAAAACACCAAGACCCATTATTCCAACACGGCGTTCATACGAAAATGGTGCCACTAACCTGTGCCAATCTTGCTTACTTTGAAAAGATAAATATTCAGGCACTCGACGGAGACAATACAGGGTATATAACAATACCCATTCTCGCATACCCTGCGTCAAATTATCATCAACCAATCGGGTCATTGGAACACCCTCCGGTAATCTAGTAGCTTCCAATAAATGATCAACCCCAGCTCCGAGAGACGCGACTAACTTCAAATTTGGAAAATCTAACAATCTCTCACCCATTGGATCCCAGACAAGCGCAAATTCTACGTTTTCCCGATTTCCTATATCAGGCCAAACTCTAAATTCAAGATCTGGCATAATATCCGAAAACGCTGTTCGCCATTCCTCAGCATCATCAGTTCGACTACAAAATATTAGAGACATACACCATGACCTATCTTATACACATAATACTGACTACTACTCTAATTATTCATTAGTTATTCTTTATCCAATATAGATCTCAAATCATATATAAGATCTAGAGCAGAACGGGGGCTTAAAGAGTCTGCATCAACAGAAGATAAAGCAGCCCACAACTCGTCTAATTCGGAACGTTTTTTAGTCTCTAATGACGCCACGTCAGAATATGAAAATAAGGGTAGATCATTAGAATCAAAGTGTCTAAACCCCTCTAGTTTTCCTTCTTCAAAGGACGTTAGCAAGGCCTGTGCTCTATTTAAAACTCGGCCTGGAAGTCCGGCTAATCGTGCGACATGAATACCATAAGAGCGGTCAGCAACACCAGATGTGACTTCATGAAGAAATATAACCTCATTTTTCCATTCTTTAACCTTCATGGTATTACAAGATAAACCCGACAGCTTGGAGGCAAGTTTTGTTAATTCATGGTAATGAGTAGCAAACAGTGTCCGACATTTATTTATTTCATGAAGGTGTTCAACTGCTGCCCATGCTATTGCCAAGCCATCAAAGGTAGCGGTACCTCTACCCATTTCATCTAAAATTACTAGTGATCTTTTATTTGCTAAATTTAAAATTGCTGCTGCTTCTATCATTTCAACCATAAAAGTGGATCGACCACTTGCTAGATCGTCTGCCGCACCAACACGACTAAACAATCGGTGAACAATACCAATATGCGCACTGGTAGCTGGAACAAAAGAACCCATCTGGGCTAAAATAGCAATTAACGCATTTTGACGAAGAAATGTACTCTTACCTGCCATGTTTGGACCCGTAACAAGCCATAGGTGGCTCTCAGTACCCAAATTACAATCATTCGCAATAAACTTTTTTGATCCATCTAACGCATTTTCTACCACTGGATGCCTGCCATTCTTGATGTCAAACTCAAAGCTAAGGTCAATTTTTGGGCGACTGAAATCTTTATCAATAGCCAATTGAGCTAATCCCGCCGCCACATCAAGCTCCGCAACAGCCTCGGCTAAAAGTGCAATTTTGTCGGATTGAGGTAAAACAAGGGCAAGAAGTTCTTTGAACAATCTTTCCTCCAACTCAAGTGCACCCTGACCCGCTGAGTTAATTTTGTTTTCAAGTTCACCAAGTTCAACTGTTTTGTATCGCATAGAGTTTGCGAGTGTTTGACAATGGTGGAATTTTTCCCCTAATTTTTTCGAATGTCTTTCCGTTACGTCAATAAAATACCCCAAGACCCTATTATGTTTGACTTTAAGAGTATCTACAGAGGTCTCTGTTCTGTAGCGCGCTTGCAAATCAGCTATAAGGAGACGACTTTTATCCCTAAGAGCGATTAGTTCATCTAACTCGATACTATATCTCCTTGCTATAAACCCGCCATCTCGAATTAATTGGGGTGACGGTTCACATAGGGCTGATTTGATTAATCTCGCCAGCTCCTTATGTTGCCCAAGTTTTAGTAAAATATCATCAACTGCACTATCCGTAATCTGTAGATTATTATCCTTAAATATATTTCTGAAATCTGTTTCTAAAGATAGCGCCTGACCGATAGCAAAAAGATCCCTTGGCCCACCTCTTCCCAAAGTCAGTCTTGATAAGGCGCGTTCAATATCTGGAAAACCCTTAAGTGCAATACGTATCTGATTTCGTATTTCTGTCCGTAAAAGAAAATATTCAACCTGATTCTGACGATGTAAAATAACAATCGGATCGGTCAGTGGCGCTACAAGACGGGAGTACAACAACCGAGCACCTGATCCAGTGATTGTATTATCTATAGATGCAAGCAACGATCCTTTGCGTATTCCAGCAAAGGATTGGGTCAATTCCAAATTACGTCTTGTAGCAGCATCAATCGTCATGCTTGAATTTTCGGAAACAAGAGACAGGGTAGATAATCGTGGCAGCTTTCCTTTTTGAGTTAGCTTTAAATACTCAACGATTGCGCCGGCAGCAGATACCTCAGATCTACCAAAATTTCCCAACCCCTCAAGTTCTTGAACATTGTAATAACTGCATAAATGCTGATTCCCAGATATGCTATCAAAGAGTCGTGGTGGTTGTAGAGATATTGCAGATTTCCATTCAATCAATATCTCAGCTATTTCAGGCAGTCCGGTTATACTGTCAGAAATCAAAATTTCCCGAGGTGATAACCGAGATAGAGCCTCGGGTAAATTAGAAGCTTCACATTTTAATACTTTAAACTCTCCAGTCGACATATCACACCAAGATACTGACCAATTACCCTCAGCTCGGCTTATTGCCAACAAATAATTAGAAACACGAGAGTTCAACAATGAATCCTCTGTAAGGGTTCCAGGTGTTACAAGACGTTGAACCTGCCGGCTCAATAACATTTTTCCGCCGCGCTTTTCAGAACTTGTAGGATCTTCAATCTGTTCGCATACCGCTACTTGGAAGCCTGCGTGGATCAGACGTTCTAAATAGGTGTCTGCACTACGTACTGGCACTCCACACATTGGAATATCTTCACCATTTTGTTTTCCACGGCGAGTTAACGTGATACCAAGAATTTCGGAAGCCTTTACTGCATCATCGAAAAATAGTTCATAAAAATCTCCCATCCTATAAAACAAAAATATATCAGGATAGTCGCGTTTAATGGCGAGATATTGCTCCATCATGGGAGTTGCAGCATTTTGCGAGCTTGCTTTATTATTTGAAACTTTACTATTTTTAGACATACGACGAGAGGTTACCATATGGATATATAGGTGATACACCATATTGTATTCTTTAGTTAATATATGGTTTTCTGATACTTTGGATGTTTTGGAATTGCGGTAACATGATTTGGAATAATAAACGACCCTTTATCTATTTAAGAAGTTTCCTAATTGTTACTGTTGTGATCTGCTCTCCATTGTCTCTAGCATTTGTCATAATCATTTCACTTGACCTAATGCCTTTAATTCCAGCCATCTCCGCTTGGGGTGGTCTGATTTTTATTTCATTTATAATGGTCTCAATTCTACTGAATGATTTGAATCGTCTTAAAACTATAATCGATCATTTTTTTGATACCGACGATTTAGAACCAACTGGCATACATACCAGATTAATTAAAAATCTCGTCAGATCCTTACAAAAGTTAAAACGCAATAATCTCGAAACGATTAAGGAGTTTAAAAAAAGCTATAATGGACTAGAAAAAGCTCTAAATGCTTTGCCAGGACCCGTATTATTGCTTGGTTCAAACGTAGTTGTAATACGCGCAAATGTTGCAGCAAAACAATTGTTAGGCGACGAGATCGAAGGACGCAAATTAACTACCATTCTGCGAGCTCCGGATCTAACTAAAGCTATAGAAACTTTAGAAATAGAGGGCACTCAAAATGTGTCTTTCACTTTACAAAGTCCTATACCACGAATTTTCTCCGCCTATTTAAAGCCTCTGCCAAATGTTGCCGACGATGGAACAGCGATTGTGGTAGCTATTCTAGATGTCACTGCTTCCAGAAAAACCAACCAAATGCGAGCGGATTTTGTAGCTAATGCGAGCCACGAAATGCGTACACCTTTGGCTACTTTAAGTGGCTTTATTCAAACACTTCAGGGGCCAGCTAAAAATGACCCTGAAGCTCGAGAAAAATTTTTGGCAATAATGTCTCAACATGCCGATCGAATGGCTCAACTGATTGATAATTTATTATCTCTTTCAAGAATTGAGATGAACGAACATACTATACCAACTGACAAAGTGAACATTTCTGCAATACTTGCAAATGTTGTTAATAGTCTTGACTGGCAGGCCAAAGAACGTGCAATTCTTGTAGAAATCACTCTTGATGATGAATTAGAACCTCTTCTAGGTGATGAGAGTGAACTTACTCAGCTTTTTTATAATCTGTTAGATAATTCAATTAAATACAGTAGAGAAAACTCTGTAATTACTATCCAAGCTGGGTTCGAATTTGTCGTTAAGGATAGTAGACCTAATGATCAGATTGGAATAAATATTTCTCTACGTGATGAGGGTGAGGGGATACCTCGAGAACACCTGCCACGATTGACGGAAAGATTTTATCGCGTCGATACTGCAAGGTCACGTATGCTTGGTGGTACTGGTCTTGGACTAGCTATCGTAAAGCATATCGCCAACCGCCACCGCGCAGAATTCAATATTACATCTGAGTTAGGCAAAGGGAGCTGTTTTACGTTAATCTTCCCATTGCCTTCAGCTAGCGCGCAAAAACATATCAAGAGAAATGCAGTCGAAAAACTTAATTGATCCACAAGTCTAGTATAAAGTATGAGTTATCAATAATAACTTTACTTTATTTAAAGTTAAAACTCCCCTATTAGAGCCTTTACAGTGTAATAAAAGTGTAACATTTTCGTAATATATGAGGTGTATTGATTTCTGTTATCAATATTCGGAGCTGAGAGCAAATGCATTTCATAATTCTTTTGGTGGCTCTTGGCACTATAGCAGCTATCGGATTTTATTTTGCCAGACGCAAACTTTTAGTTTCATCAACTAAAACAGCTGTTCGACCGCACTCCATGCCCGTGTATCATGGGTGGTATGTAGCTTTTTGGTGTGCTTTACCTTCTTTAATTATCCTACTATTTTGGTTAATTTTTGAAAACTATATCCTTGAAGCCCTAATTAGAAATTATTTAGGCTCTGAACTATTAGCGTTATCTGATGCGAGGCTTGGTCTTGTAATTAATGACGTGAAAAACCTTGCAAATAACGTTGGTATACAGAGCAATTCAGACTCCGCACTTTTAGATATTGCAAAGCGCTATGCAAGCATGAGAGACACAGCTCGGGTGGCTCTTTTAGGTACGGGTATTGCTTTAGCAATCGCTGGCTTTGGTTGGTCATGGAACCAAATAAACCCAATGTTCAGAGCAAGGTACGGCGTTGAGCGTATAGTTCGTTGGGTCTTAATTCTAGCCTCATTTGTTGCCGTTATTACCACTATAGGTATCGTTCTTTCAGTTCTTTTTGAATCTATTCGCTTTTTCTCAATTGTTTCAGTCGGTGAATTTTTGTTTGGAATAGACTGGAGTCCCCAAACGGCAATTCGGGAAGATCAAATTGGTAGTTCTGGAGCTTTTGGAGCAGTTCCACTTTTCACTGGAACACTTCTAATTACACTAATTGCTATGCTGGTAGCTCTGCCAATCGGTTTATTTTCTGCGATTTATATGGCTGAATTTGCAAGCCCCCGTATCCGAAATACCATCAAACCAATACTTGAAATATTAGCTGGTGTACCAACTGTGGTATATGGATTTTTTGCTGCGCTTACAGTAGCACCAGCGCTTCGAAGTTTTGGAGAATTTCTGGGTTTGAATGTTGCGTCAGAAAGTGCTCTAGCAGCTGGGGCTGTCATGGGTATTATGATTATACCATTTATCTCTTCTTTAAGTGACGACGCAATAGTAGCGGTTCCAAGATCTCTTAGAGAAGGATCTTTGGCCATGGGAGCGACCCGAGCAGAAACTATTATTAAGGTAATTTTACCGGCAGCTCTACCAGGAGTTATAGCCGCATGCCTTCTAGCAATCAGTCGCGCTATAGGAGAAACTATGATCGTGGTTATGGCGGCGGGACTGGCAGCAAACTTAACAGTAAACCCCCTCGAAGCTGTCACTACTATAACTACACAAATAGTAACACTTTTAGTCGGCGACCAAGAATTTGACAGCGCTAAAACTCTTGCAGCCTTTGCTCTTGGACTAACACTTTTTTTAACAACATTAGCCTTAAATGTTCTTGCTCTTTACATAGCACGCAAATACAGGGAGCAATATGAATGAAAAGTAAGGGCTGGCAATTATCTAGTATAGCCAAATCAAGGCTAAAGAAACGTTATCGAAAAGAAATACGATTGAAGGTCTACGGCCAGTTAGCAATCTTTATAGCGCTAGGTGTTTTAGTAATATTGCTGGTTAGCGTGATAATTCGTGGCCATAGCGCCTTTACCAAAACCGAGATAGCGCTCGACTTAACTCTTGATTCCAATCTTATACAAATTACTGACAATAATAATATGCAAATCAAAAAAGGGAAATATGGAAAAATAATACGACAAGCTTTGTTTGATATTTTCCCTGAGGTGCAGAAACGTTCGGACCGACGAAAGCTCATAAAACTTTTAAGCAAGAATTCACGTTACGAGGTGGCAAGGTTTGTGGCTAAAAATCCGCAACTAATCAATACAACTCAAAGAATATGGCTCTCAGCTTCAAGCGATGTGGATATGCTCATAAAGGGTAAAGCTCCACGCGATGTTCCTCAATCGGAAAGACGTCTTAATGACATGCAACTATCGTGGATTGATAAAATAAATGAGATGGAAAATTTGCGTACTCGATTTAATTTCGATTTTATAACTGGTTCAGATTCTCGCGAACCTGAAATGGCTGGTATTGGAGGTGCATTAGCTGGTTCTTTTTGGACCCTTATTATTACCCTTGTGCTTGCGTTTCCCATCGGCGTAGCAGCGGCCATATATATGCAGGAATTTGCACCAAAAAATCGTCTGACAGACTTTATCGAGGTTAATATTAATAATTTGGCTGCTGTACCATCGATAGTATTTGGATTACTCGGTCTTGCAATATTTATTCAATTGTTCGACCTTCCCCGTTCTACTGCAATTGTTGGTGGATTTACGTTAATGCTAATGACACTTCCGACGATTATCATTGCAACCAGAGCAGCTTTATCAGCAGTGCCTCCATCAATTCGTGAAGCAGCTTATGGTGTTGGTGCTTCTCAGCTTCAAGTCGTATCACATCATGTTTTACCGATGGCAATACCCGGCATTTTGACTGGAACAATTATTGGAATGGCACGCGCACTCGGAGAAACTGCACCACTACTTATGATTGGAATGGTCGCTTTCATAGTTGATATACCGTCGAGTCCCGCCGATCCAGCGACTGCATTACCCGTCCAAATATTTTTATGGGCAGATAGCCCAGAGCGAGGTTTTGTAGAAAAAATGTCGGCAGCTATTATTGTTCTGCTTATATTTCTAGTATTAATGAACGCACTTGCAGTCTATCTGCGAAGAAAATTTGAGATACGATGGTGAATAAATGCTTTAACAAAAGAGGGTGCTATGGCACTAGAAATAAAAACTGATACAGTTTCCAGTGAGTTGGAAACACCCCAAAATACGAACGTGTTACCCTCAGCCAAGATGGAGATAGATAAACTTAACGTCTTCTATTCGGATAATCAGGCGTTATTTGACGTTAAAATGAAAATTTCGGAAAATTATGTTACAGCCCTGATAGGACCCTCGGGCTGTGGCAAATCAACTTTCTTGCGCTGCCTTAATCGAATGAACGATATTATCGAAGGCTGTAAAGTGGAAGGTGATATACTCCTTGATGGAAATGATATTTATACTCGTGAACTAGACGTTGTGCAATTACGTGCTCGGGTAGGCATGGTTTTTCAAAAACCAAACCCATTCCCAAAATCAATATATGACAATGTGGCTTATGGACCACGAATTCATGGGCTTACAAATAGTGCGAGTGAATTAGATGGAATAGTAGAAAACAGCCTTCGAAAGGCTGGTTTGTTTGATGAGGTGTCGGATCGTATGAATGCACCCGGCACAAGTCTTTCCGGCGGACAACAACAACGCCTTTGTATTGCTAGAGCAATTGCTATTAGCCCTGAAGTAATTTTAATGGATGAACCATGCTCAGCACTTGACCCAATAGCAACTGCTAAAGTTGAAGAATTAATTGACGAGCTTAAAGAAGATTTTACCATCGCTATTGTCACTCACAATATGCAACAAGCAGCACGGGTATCTCAGTTTACCGCCTTTTTTCATTTAGGAAAACTAGTAGAATTTGGCAATACAGAAACTATTTTCACAAAACCAGAAAAAAAACGTACACAAGATTATGTTACAGGACGCTTCGGTTAAGTGGATGGTTCTGGAGGAGAAAAATTTTGTCTGATCATACTGTAAAAAGTTACGACGAAGAATTAAATCAAATGACAGGAACAATTTTGCGCATGGGAGGCATCGTAGAACAACAATTTTCAGACGCTATCACCTCTCTTATAAGGCGTGACCCGGAATTGGCTATACATGTTATCCATGAAGACATTAATGTAGATCGACTTGAACATGAAACATACCACCAAGTAACAAGACTACTCGCCTTACGGCAACCCATGGCGGATGATTTAAGACTAATAACCGCATCTCTAAAAATTTCAGGTGATATAGAACGCATAGGTGATTATGCCTCCAATATTGCTAAGCGATCTAGTGTCCTCAGCGAAGTAGAACCCATGAAACCAGCCGAAATAGTTCCACGAATGGCACAACTTGTTCAGAGCATGATCACGGATGTCTTAAATGCATATTTAGAACAAAATGAAGAAAAAGCTAGAGCAGTATGGCTGCATGACGAACGTGTTGACGAAGCATACAATAGTGCATTTAGTGAAATGTTAACTTATATGATGGAAGATCCCAGACATATTACACCTTGTACACATCTACTTTTTATAGCCAAAAATATTGAGCGAATTGGTGACCACGTCACAAATATTGCGGAAATGATATCTTTTGTTGTTACTGGTAGTCCAATTGATGCTGAACGACCAAAAGGCGACAGAACACCCTTCGAAACCGCCCCTACTTTTAGCGCCATTGGAAACAATCCGAAAAAGGTAAATTGATGTTGACATGCCCATATGTTCTTGTCGTTGACGATGAAGCCGCGCTGTTAACTTTAGTACGCTATAATCTAGAAAAAGCAGGTTTTGAAGTTGCAGAGGCAGTGGATGGGGAAGAAGCAATGTTAATGATAAAAGAGCGTCGTCCTGATTTGATTTTGTTGGATTGGATGTTACCTAGACTTTCTGGAATTGAAATTTGCCGGAGAATTAGAAGAAACGCAGAAACAAAAAATCTACCAGTAATAATGGTAACTGCGAGAGGCGAAGAGCACGATCGTGTACGTGGTTTAGACTGTGGTGCAGACGATTACATCATAAAACCATTTTCACCAAGCGAGCTGGTGGCTCGAGTAAGAGCAGTATTGCGTAGATTAAGACCAGCGTTTGGAGCAGAAATTATTGAATATAATGACATCTCAATGGATCTAGCTGAATATCGTGTGTCACGAGATGGAATTCCTATTAGACTTGCACCTACTGAATTTCGCCTTTTGCGACATTTTATGGAACACCCTGGTCGAGTTTTTAGCCGTGAGCAACTGATTGATGCAGTTTGGGGTCAACAAATATATTTAGAGCCACGCACAGTTGACGTTCATGTTCGACGATTACGAAGAACACTGAATTCTGGGGGAAAACCTGATATCATTAGAACGGTACGTGCTGCTGGATATGCCTTAGACAATCTGAAATGAGTTTTATGTGAAAATCTCCATGCAGTGACTAAAAAAGGATTGTCAAAAGATTATTACATACCCTGAGTCCCATCACTATGGCTTAGGGTGCTAACGTTCGAGGAACATCCTTATTTTCTCTTTCACGTTTTCTTTTCGAAATTGTTAACCATAAAAGCAGGCCAAGCCCTGGAATTGCTGCAAGTGTGGTAATCGAAAAAAAAGAGACCCAGTCCAAATCCTCGGCTAATCTTCCAGCTGGAGCAGCCAAAAAAGTTCGGCCAAGCGCTGCAACTGCGCTTAAAAGGGCGTATTGGGTAGCAGTGTATGCTAAATTACATAGTCCAGATAGGTATGCAACAAGTGCAGCTGTACCCATACCGCCAGCTAGATTTTCAATGCCAACTGCTACGGCTAACATTTGTGTGTCGTAACCCACTATCGCCTGAATAACAAACATAAGATTGGAAACCATTTGAACAATGCCGCAAATCCATAACGCCCAAAGCATTCCAAGTTGTACAATAATCCAACCACCAACAGCAAAACCTACCATTG
>CAYRUX010000127.1:0-3251 GCA_964427515.1 uncultured Rhizobiaceae bacterium | reverse complement strand
GTCTAGCTTCTTTTTTTGGATGTTTAAGAGAAATATCAAGTTGCATCGCTGTCCAATAAGCCAGAGCTCTCGCCCCTTCATTATAAGCTCTAGTTGTAAGTAACATTTTACGTACATCAGAGTGAACGATAATGGGGTCTGCGGCATCTGAATTATGTTTATTTGCAGTTACGGATTTTCCAGCGCGCCGTTCTTTAGCATACAGAACCGCTGACTGATAGGCAGTTTCACCCAAGGCTAGGCCCTGCATACCAACACCTAGTCTGGCTCCATTCATCATGGTAAACATGCAGCTTAAACCTTTGTGCGCCTCACCGACAAGGTACCCTTTAGCTTGATCAAAATTTAATACGCATGTTGCTGAGCCATGAATCCCCATTTTTTTCTCAATAGAGCCGCACGAAACGCCGTTTCTGGGACCGATCTCTGCATTATCTTTTTTACCTTTAACAATAAATTTAGGTACTAGAAACAGACTGATTCCACGAACTCCATCCGGCGCATCGGGCAGTTTTGCCAATACTAAATGAATAATATTATCTGATAAGTCATGTTCGCCAGCAGAGATAAATATCTTCGTTCCACTGATGTCATATGTACCGTCATCGCAGGGTGAAGCTTTGGTTCGAATGAGGCCAAGGTCTGTGCCACAATGACTTTCTGTTAAGCACATGGTGCCACTCCAAGAACCGTCAGTAAGAGGCGGTAAAAAGGTGTCTTTTATTTCCTGACTACCATGGCGTTCGATTAACCCCGCCGCACCCCTTGATAGTAGGGGATAGACACTAAAGGCTAAATTGGACGAGCAAACCATTTCTTCGACAACAAAGTTCAACAGCATGGGAAGGCCTTGCCCGCCGTATTTAGGGTCTGCGGATATTGCCTGCCATCCCCCACCTACAAATTGGTCGTAGGCATTTTTAAAACCCTGTGGGGTTCTTACAACTCCATTCTCATATGTGCAACCTTCCTCATCCCCAATGCGATTAAGAGGCAGCAACTGATTCTCACAAAATTTTGCGCTCTCTTCCAGGATAGAGTCTATTGCATCGGGCGTCGCATCTTCATATCCTGGGAGTTTGCTGAGTTGTTCTACTTCCAGCATTTCATGAAGAATAAAACGCATATCGCGAAGAGGGGCTTTATAAGTTTGCATTTAAATGTTCTCCCAAGAGAAATAGGACATTAATTTCTAAGCGGCTTACCAGTTTCCAGCATATGTTCCATGCGGGCAATAGTAAGAGGATTTTTTGCCAATGTAACAAGTGCTTCAAGTTCTAGACCCGAGAGGTCATCTTCACTGATACCGTCAGTACTATCAGTTTCACCACCGGTCAGAATAATTCCTAGTTGTTCAACTACGGTCAGGTCGTGTGGGGTTGCTTTGCGTGTTTTTGCCAGTCCTCGAACCGCCATCATTAAGGCAACACGCGCACTTTTCCCCGGTAGCTTAATTGAAACTGGCGTAGGAGCTTGATATTGCCCAACAAGTTTGAGGGCACGTTCTTTAGCGTCTCCGAGAAGCCTATCAAGATTGGCGGTCACACCATCATTTTTTCTCAAATAGCCTAAATCAATAGCCTCTGCTGCAGACCGAGACACTTTCGCTAGACCAACATTTTGGAAAATTTTAGTTATAGTTGGCATTGCCCCACCACTAAGAAAACCGCCTGATTTTTCTGAAAGGCCACGCACTAGTAGTTCTTTGCATCCGCCCCAACCTGGAATTAGCCCAACGCCAACTTCGACCAATCCAACGTATGACTCAGTATGAGCTTGAACTGTATCACAGTGTAGAAGAATCTCACAACCTCCACCGAGCGCCATGCCAGCAGGCGCACCCACTACTGGAAACGGAGCAAATTTAAGTGCTTTGAAGGCTTGCTGCCCTTGTTCTACCATATCTCTCATCATTGGCCAGGCTGCGACGTTCAAGGCAAATAGAGCGAGCCCAAGATTAACTCCGACAGAAAAATTACTACCTTGGTTATGGAGAACTAGCGCTTTATAATCTTTACTTACTTTATCAACAGAATTAACAATCATTGACAATGTGTCGGGGTCAATAGCGTTCATTTTGCTGTGAAACTCTAGGCATGCTACGCCGTCACCTATATCCCAAAGGCTTGCCGAGCGATTTGTAAGTAATGGGGCGCTTCCTCTTTTGATATCACTCAAAAGTAATATTCCGGGTGGCCGTTCGACTTTTGTATAATTTCCTTCAAGATCTAAAAATTTCAATACTCCGTCTTCAATTTTATAAAAACTACCATTTTTAGCAGCGAGTTCTAGGAGGGGTGGAATGTCCCTCCCTTCTTTTCTTAATCTTTCTACAAACCAACACGCGCCAATTTTATCTATCATTTCAAACGGGCCAAATTTCCACGCGTAACCTAATTTCATAGCATCATCAACTCCGATAATAGTATCGGCGATTTGAGGTATTAAATCAGCTGCGTATAAAAGTGTTTGAGACATAACCTGCCAAGCAAAATTACTGGTTTCGTCACCATGTTCAAAAAGTTTGCGGGGCGATTTCCCAGCTGCCTTTACACTATCAGGCGTCAATCGCAGAGCGGTTGAGTACTTTCCACTTGAAAGGTCTATCACTTCTTTGACGGGCGTTTCTGACTCTTTATTAAGCTTATAAAATCCACCCTTTCCCTTGCGTCCTATAAAACCTTCTTCAATCATTGTTTTGATTAACTTAGGTTCTGCATAAAGTTCTCTATAAAGATCGTTTTCTGGAACATGCTCATATAAACTTTTACTAACAAGGGGCATCAAATCTATTCCGACCAAATCCATCAGGCCAAAAATACCTGTTTTTGGTATTCCAAGTACTGGCCCAATCGCGCTGTCCGCATTTTCAACGGAAATGCCACTTTCAAGTGCTTCCATTACCGCTGCCTGTATCCAAAACGTACCGATGCGATTAGCTATGAAGCCTGGGGTGTCTTTGCAATGAACAATTCCCTTTCCGAGTTTTATATCGGCAAAAGCGGTGATCAGCTCCACTGCCTCCGGCCGGGTGTTACTACTTGCAATAACTTCCAGAAGTCTCATGTAACGTGGGGGGTTAAAAAAATGGGTGATTAGGAAGTCTTTGCGGAACGTATCATCCATAACCTTTACTAAATCACTTAGAAGTATGGTAGAAGTATTTGAGGATACAATACTGCCGTTTTTACGCACATCGTTTAGTAGTTTGTATATACCCTGCTTCGCGTCACATTTTTCAATTACGGCTT
>CAYRUX010000126.1:0-25868 GCA_964427515.1 uncultured Rhizobiaceae bacterium | reverse complement strand
ATTTCTATTAGGATATATATCTGGATCTACACGAGGACAAAATACACAAGTTCTATTACATAGCTCTGTTATATTAAGCTCAATCGTCAACAAACTTTCCATCGGGCTCTCAGATTTTATATTAGAAAAATGTTTTTTCTCTTGCGCCTTTCTGTGTGTTAAATGCGGGTCCATATACAATGGTGATGTGTCTTGTTTCGGGGTATCTATCATAACCTATTCACCCTTCACACGTATTAACGTTAGCTGAGCTTTGTATTGCTTCAATGAATTTTTGCGTATTCAGAGCATCCTGTACACTGGCACCAGGACCAAAATTCCCACTTAAAAAAGCATCCATCTGAGCCATGAAGCCTGGTTTGTAATCAACTGGCTCATTAACTATCTCAGAGACATGGGGCATATATCTTCGGATCTTTGAATTCTGTGATATTTCAACAATTTCATATCGATCAAAAACAGACAGCATCTCTAAAGGGGACAGTACCCAAGTTGTTGAATCAGAAAATATAAATCTCAGCCCCGCAGAACTGGGGTCACTCGCATTTAAGGACAGGTGAGTTGGCAGCCCTTGGTCTGTCTCCAGTAGTCCATTTATAGATACGAACGGAGATTTTTCCTTCCAACCATATAACTTAACGATGCTAAGCGTGCCCAGCAAATACAAGGCAAGATCTAATGTATGGGATGAAGAAAACGATATTAAGTGCGGTACTATAGCATCTCCATGAGCACTTTTTTGACGACCTATGTCTTCAGATATTGTTATATGAGCTGACTTAAGTCCCCCCTCATCTAAGCGAGTTTTTAACCGGCTTACAACATCATAGAATCGTCTATTAAATCCGATGAGCTTATTATCTATTCCCATGTGATTTTTTGATAGAGCAGCTTCTATCTCAATTACTGTCAAACCAATAGGCTTTTCAATGAGCATTGGTTTATTACTCGCCAGCAAATTAGGCAGTACTTTCGGAATAATATCCCATGGTAAAGCAACTACAAAAGCGTCCAGACTATCATCTTCAATTAACGCCTGGTGCCCCACTATAATACGTGCGTCAGGTGCAATATCTTTTATATACTTTATATTATTTGAAGTAGAGCGTTCTACTGCAACAGCATCAACATTATGGCCACAATTAATGACTGCACGCGCATGTTGCAAACCAGCAGCGCCAATTCCTATAATACCTACCCGTTGATATTGCATATCAGATCTAGCCCGTGCCATTTTATTTTCCCCTGTTGTCAACGCTCTTAGGTTTAGAAAAATCTTCCAAAAACTCTCTTGCTATATCATTAATCCCAGGAGTATCGGTAGGCCAACAATATGGCTCTAATTCTCGATCACTAAGAGGAGAACAATGGTGTGATTCAAGAATTGCCTTTATCATTTCAGATAAATCGTCACCTTTAGAAACCCGATATAGCACCCCGCGGTCATTATTAGTCGGTCTCTTATCTCTTGCTGGAAGGAAGGCATAACGTAATGTATTTCCCCAAAGCAAAACAGGTTTTCTATAAAAAATTGCTTGCTCGATAGTGGTAGAATGAAAACTGACTAATAAATCTGCTTTATCTAGATCCGATTCAAATGACTCATCTCTAATTTTAATTTCACAATTGGGATGGGGGTTCACTAATTTTTCTAAGGCACGAAGGTCACATTCTGGTTTGTTTTTTGCCCTTATCACAAGATGAGTATTTTTAATTTTGGCGATTTCTTTTGCTAAAATCTGAGCTGCTGATAGGAATGCATCTCCTGTAAGAAATACATATGAATGCGGAAACCACCATGCTGCATAGGTATCTGCCAATAGTATAGTTTTAATATCTTTTGGTTTAGAAGAAGATATTGGCCTAACTGGCCGTGCTATAATAGGGCGTATTTTCTTTTTTAAATGAGCTGGTAGAGCCGCCTCAGCAACAGTTGCTGCTGCTGGTGAGGTAACAAAAGCTATATCAAAAAATGATTTTGGATAGCGCGCTTTAAAATAGCCTATGCAACTATCATTTGCGAGCACACTATCTGACATGGAATGTGAATTACGACTCATTACGAATCGTGGCACATTATGTATACCACATGCTTCGGCTACAACATAGTTACTCAGGCTAGATATCTCAGCTGCCGTATATATATCTGGCCTAAATCTATCGATAATTGAATTTGCATCAGCCTGCAGGGCCGGTAACCACGCCAATTTGTATGCCAGTAAGTTTCTGTATATGGCTAAGGCTGGTTTAATCACTGGATCTACCATGGCTACTACTATGTCATCTGCGAGACTTCTTAAATTGGAATCTTTTATCCCTACTAAGGATACTTGAACGCTTCCATTTGGCTTAGTATTTCTGAATATTTCCCGTATCAACTTTAGATATTCGCGCCATCCTCTGGTGGGATTACTGATATGGAGATTGCGAATATTACAGCTTTGGCGGTCAAGAATTTCATGTAAACCGAAATTTTTTTTTGCAGTACCCATAGCAATTTTCATCTGTACGTTAGAATTTTTGCAGAGAGCCAATTGACGCAAAACTTTATACAACCACTTTAATGGTGGAGGTTTGATAAGGGCTGAATCCATCTCACCACGCATTTTTGGAGTTAGAAAATGATTTAGTATGCTTAAGTACGCCTTTTCTCGATTTATCTGGAGTTTAAATTTACCATCTTCTACAACAATCCATGGACCATCTGAACCAAGGGTTAACCATAAACGCCAAGCACCGTATGCAACTCTATTAATCTGATCCACTAGCACTTCTCGCTCTAGATCCGAAAGTGCTCCTACTGTTTCTAAGGCTAACGTTCTTGCAGACATAACCTTTGCAACTGTTCTAGCTTCTGCGCAATCATTATATCGCTTCATTGTATCAATTAATGGAAACATATGATTTAGTGCTTCAGATTGCGCGTTCGGAGTAAGTGCTAAAATTTGATGACTACCCTCAATACGCTGTTGACAATATAATTGCCAATCGTCACGGCTCGTAAGAACTATTTCTGCCACACTCTAGACCTTGCCGCATTTCTAATGTAGAGAAAAATATACTTATCCATTCGCTCTTGCCATTTGCTGAAAAGTTTCATTCTCTTTCAAGAGATTTACATATTTTCCAGAAGCGGAAATCTTCCCATTCTCTAATATACAAATATTATCGCAGTGACGTATTGTAGTAAGTCTATGTGCAATGGTAATTATGGTAACAGTTCCGTGTAACTCCTTAATAGCATCCTCTATTACCGCCTCAGTAATTCCATCTAAAGAACTTGTTGCTTCATCTAGTACCAAGACCGTTGCTCCTTCATATAAAGCGCGCGCTATGCCAATTCTCTGACGTTGGCCGCCAGACAAGCGAATACCCCGCTCTCCTATAACCGTGTCTAAACCATCCGGCAGACTATTAATAAAATCGGCCAGATGGGCTATATCTAGCGCATGCTGAACCTTAATATTATCTATATCCTGTTCAGGGATACCAAAGGCTATATTCTGACGAATAGTATCATCAGCGAGATATATAACTTGTGGGACGTAACCAATATTTTTACGCCATGAACGAACATTGTTCTCATCGATTAGCGTTCCATCTACAAATAACTCTCCTTTTGATGGTTCCAAAAGCCCTAACGCAATATCAACAAGAGTAGTTTTTCCTACACCAGTTGATCCAACAAATGCGACGGATGAGTTCTTCGGAATACATAAACTAATATCCTTAAGAGTTTCAACCTTTGCTCCAACATATGTGAATCGAACGTGTTTAAGAACTATTTCTTTCTTAAATGGCATTCCGACAACATCAGTTTTATTTTCTTGTAGACGTTGGTCGTCACTAGAAAGCATTGATGCACTTAAATCATTCAAAATTGCCTTGTTAAACTGCAACCCACTAAAGCTAGAGAACATTCTATGAAGGGACGGCATTAATCTATAAAATGCTGCGACAAATAACGTCAGTGTCGTAGTAATTTCTGCTGTAGTAGAATTTCCTTGCGTCATTACAAGTGCTATTACAAGCAATCCACCAACAACAATGATTTCTAAACCAAATCTTGGTATCTCTACAAACATCTGATAGATAATAGTATTTCTTGCAAAATCACTGGAAGATTTAAAAAATCGATTTGTGAAGAATTGTTCCCGACCAAGAATCTTTATTTCTTTTATGCCTCCAATAGCTTCACCAGTCACTTTAAACAATTGCTCATTAAATTTTCGATTAGACTGACCTAATCGATATAAACGTCGCCGTGAAAGTACAAGAATACCTGCTGTAAGCCCTCCTAATAACCCCAAAGTTCCTAGCGTGACTAGCGGATTGTTGAAAAATAAAACACCAAGAATAGCTATTAGTAGTATAGTATCAGCAATGATCATCAACCAAGAATATAGGTAACTAGTAATAAGCTGATTTACTTCATATGTAATATTTTTCATTAAGGCTGCGCTATTTGCAGAATAGAAAAAACTAAAAGGCTGCGCCATATAACTTGCTAAAAGACGCGTAGCTAAAGCCTTCCGCATAGTATGTAGAAACGAAAGTCGCACCCAAACCGCAAAGGCGTTAAATATATTTCGAAATACTATAACTAAGAATAAGGAAAGGCCTGCCACCAACAGAAAGGGCCGATAGTCTGTCTCACCAACAAAATTTGAGAACCAAGCTAACATGCGGTTACTACTCATGGCGCTAGGATCACTAACAAGAGCAATAAATGCAGCAATCGCCGCTACTCCAATTACCTCCACACCTGCGATGGCTAATAATACACCTAATACAATGGGAAGTTTGATTTTCTCTTTCCGTGTCATTAATAAAAGTAACTGTCGCATTTTCTGCTAACCGCTAAAATGTAATAATGAAATATTCATAAATAGATAAACTTTTTAAAATCTATCGAAAAGCGATCTCAAGATTTACTCTACCTTGATCTTGGGAGCTGGTGATACAGGAACCCGTGGCAATTCATTTATTGCAGATTGCAAATCATCAGGATGGCCTATATCTCTCCAATATTCATGTACCGGGAAAATACCAATACGAAAACCTGCATCTTTTGCTGTTTCGAGTACCTCAGGCATATCTATTGATCGATTGCGAGGTACAAATCCAATCACACGTGATGACAACAGATAAATTCCACCGGCTACCAGATGCTGATATGTTGGCTTCTCATCAACACCTGTAAACAAACCTTTGTCATCGTGTCGCAAAACACCATAGGGAACATCGACGCTATAAGAAGCTGCCCCAACAGTCCCATCGTAACCATGACGAAGATGAAAATCAGCAAAAGCTTTCAAATCCACCTCTGTTATGACATCTCCATTTATTAACAGTACTGGGGCATCAATCCCCGCAGGTAACTGACTCAAAGCCCCTGCAGTACCTAAAGGCTCAGGTTCTTTAATAAAATGGATACGCGCCTGACTTTGACGACCCTTTACATAATCAATTATCTGATCAGAAAGATAATGAACTGCAATATATATGTCAGATATACCAGCTATCTCAATCTGACTAAGTACATGTTCTAATATCGGTTTGTTAGCGACCTCTATCAATGGCTTGGGTAGCTCTCTTGTACGCTCTCCTAAACGCTTTCCAAATCCACCTGCCATTACAAGTGCAGACCCGATACCATCAATGTGCCGATGGCGCGTCAGAATATCAACTAACTTACCACCTGAATTAACCACAGGAAGAAAAAATGATCGATCAATAATAGCATTATTTTCCCTAACTGCACTTTCAGTTACAACTCGAGGAGAATGATTCATACACTCATGCACTGCAGCATCTAGATCAACGCCTGCCAGCATCGCACGTCTGATATCACCATCAGTTATAGACCCAATGACTTCACGATTCCTATTAACTACAACTTGAAATAGGTTAGGTGACGCACGATCAATACGTGCAAGAGCCTCTCGAACAGATAGGTTAGGCCCACATGTCAGAATATCACCTAATAAAAACTTATTATTTTTTTTTCTCATAATTATCTTTAACTTGGGAATTTAGGATCTTTCTTAAGTTGAGGCGGAATTAACTCATAATGATAAGCCATTGCCTCCGCCACTATGAAATCAAATTCTTCATCTATATCTACAGCTTGCTCTCGTGGTATCACCACAGCACTCATGGGATCTACATAAATTTTATTTTCTCGTCGAAGAATTGCATCCCGCATAACCCAAACCGCACCAGCTGGAATAATAGGGCGCTTTATCAATTGGGTGTGCTGTCTGTCTCCTGATAGGTTCCCATCCAACATTAACTTAATTGAATTGTCAGCAGTTTCATAAAACATCCATTCTGGAAGTTCACTAGCGTAACGAGCTAAAAAACAACACGAACTATTAGTCGACTTTATTTGCTTAAGGCATTCATTAATTGATTCAGGCACAATAAATGGTGCAGTAGGTTGAATAAGTGCCACATATTCATATTTCTTTGAAGATTGTTCAATCAAGGTATCAAGAGCATGCACAATGACCTCATCTGGACTAACGTAGTCATATGATAAAGATTTAGGCCGTAGAAATGGAACATTAATCCCCCATTCTCTTGCTATCTCAGCTATCTCTTCATCTTCAGTCGACAAAATTATCTGATCAAGGTTACTTTGTTGAGCCGCTCTGGCAGCCCAAACTAAAAGTGGCACGCCAAGCAAAGGACGTATTACCTTACGTGGAACTCGCTTCGATGCCCCACGTGCAACAATTACACCAACAGAAGAGGAATCCATCTATTTATCTATTTTTATATCTAAGAAACTAACGCACTTCATGGCGGAGTATCCAAGTACCTTTTTCTTGCTTCCACAAATGTGGCGAACGAAAAGAATTTGCGATATCAAAAAATTTTTCTTCAGATAACTTTAAGTATTTAAGAAATTCTGCGAAATATTTCTTTGGAAATTCCTGATCATAGCGATGTACCAAGGCCACCCCCTCATCACGGGTAATATGTCCATTTCGTATCTCCTGTGCAGCATCGTAAGTTGCCCGTCCAATCCCAAACTTTACTAATGTGGTCCAATAATGAAAAGGATCCGTCTTGTCATCTATCGAATTATATTTTGAATAGGTGCCTTCAGTACGCTCTGTATTTGCCTCAAATTCAGTGTTCTCAACAGAATAGTAATAATTGTTTTGCGGCGTCCAATGGAGATAATATCCAAGATAATGAACCTCAATGTTAGCTCTTCTTAAATCATCTGGATCTGCGGGGAGATAGGGTTCAACTTGACCAATTTTGATCCCGTATTCTGCCAGATCTGAAATGGCCACTCCTCCCAATACTGCATCTTGTTTCTTGACTTGTGAAAAATAGTTTTGATTGCGCTGTGCTCCGTCATTTTCAGAAATTGCATTACCATATTCCGCTTCATTTTCACCATAGAAAACCAGAGGTAAATTAGTTTTTAGTGCCATCTTTGGTGCATAATTCTTTTGTCCCAAAATGAAAGGCTGAAATGGATGAAGAAGATTAATATAAGCAAGTCGTGTTAAAGTCCGATGCACCTCTCCGTCAGGCGTAAATAAATAATTATCAAACCCTCCAATATGGAGCCAATTTTGAAAATTTCTCCACCCAACATCGGTATAAAGATGGGGTGCCCACGTGACTGTCAAAGGATGCATATTATATTTAGTTTTTAATATATGCGAAGCATATATCGAATCTTTTCCGCCTGATCCCGGAACAAGACAATCGTAAGATCCATTACGTGACCGGAACTTATCACATAATTTCCGTAGCTCACTCTCCCGTGCATTCCAATCTACTTCAAGATTTTTTATTTTTGCATAACTACAGGCATCACAAACACCATCATCACTAAATCTAATTGTTGCCTTTTTACTGTTCTGTCGGTGCTGAAATTCAACGGCTGAAGAAGGTCGTTGATTAGAGATAACACATTGCTTGCAAAATTGAACTTCGGGGGGCAATCCATATTTTACTTCTAGTTGCCCTTCGCACATAGGCCTATCTCTATCATCTTTTTCTACCACTTAATCACCCCCCCAAATACACCTTTATTTAGCCATCTATTTTCTTTTCTAAAAAGAAATTTTGTAGAATTTTTAAACCTGTAGGACCACTTTTCTCAGGATGGAATTGACATCCTACAATATTTTTATGTTGAATAATCGCTGGTACTGCTAATCCATTAAAATTAGTTGTGGCTACAACTGCTTTTGTATCATCTGGAAAAAATCCATACGAGTGGACGAAATAGGTCATACTCCCTTGAGAAATGTTGTTGAATAAATGACTCTTTGCTGTCTGTTGTATAATCCGCCAACCTACATTAGGAACTCTCATACCCTGTACATCTCTAGAAAGTATTGGAGGCAACGGTCTAACTGAACCAGGTATAATATTAAGTCCATTACAATTTCCGAACTCTTCACTCATACTTGCCAGAACCTGCATGCCAAGACAAATTCCTAGAATTGGGGCATTTCGAGATACGGCATCATATAATGGACTAAGCATATCGCGCTGATTAAGTGCTACCATGGCATCTCCAAACGCACCTACTCCAGGTAGTACAATTGAGTCTGCAGCATATAAGTCACCAGCGCTTTTTGTTACAGTGTGACTTATGCCAAGATGGGATAAGGCATGAGATAGGCTGTAAAGGTTACCAAATCCATAGTCAACTACGGCAATCATAATCGTACAGACCAGCCGGATGCTGCCAAGGCTCGTTTCACATTTTGTACTGGAAGAGTGTTAAAATGAAATAACGACGCACAAGATACAGCATCGCAATAGGTCGCTTTAAGTAATTTCTCTATATGAGAAATATCGCCTGCTCCACCGCAAGCAATTACTGGGACTGATACAGTTTGACGGACCTTTTGGATTAAATCTATATCAAAACCTTTATTGGTTCCTTCCATATCAACAGAAGTTAGAAGAATTTCCCCTGCGCCGAGCGCTGCCGCTTCTTTAACCCACTCAATTACATCTACCCCTGTTTTCTCGCGACCGTTATCTGTCAGTGCCTCCCAAGTCCCAGTTCCACGACGCTTTGCTTCTACAGAAAGTACAATACACTGTCGGCCAAATGTTCTTGCTGCTTCTAACAAGAAATTGGGCCGGTTCAAAGCTGCAGTATTGATTGCCACTTTATCAGCCCCACTTCGCAAAGCAGAAACTATATCATCACTGTTTCTAATGCCGCCGCCCACAGTGAGCGGGATAAAGATCTCACGCGCCGCCTGTTCAACAACAGATAATATGTTATTTCGCCCATATAAAGATGCTACAACATCCATATAAATAATTTCGTCTGCCCCTTGATTATAATATTTTTGTGCCATGTCACCCGGCTGCCCTACTACTCTAAGACCTTCAAGATGCACCCCTTTAATTACATTAGGCCCCTTGATATCAAGCCGGGTAATGATACGGACCGGGGCTTCTGATAAATCATTAGAAGCTATAAATGTTTCGTTATGATTTATATCGTTTATCATGCTTCGAATTACAGCCCATCAAGCAATCCTTTATAGGCTTCTTGTATATTGTTAGGTGTAAAATTTTTTCCGTTAATAGTACTAAATTCTCCCATATCAAATGATATAGCCTTTACTGCAGCAAGGTAGCGAGCACCATCCAATTTGGCTTTTTCTTTATTAAAATTATTTGAGAGTACTGATGCGAGTTCATTCTTTAATTCAGCCTCGTCAGTGATCACCCTAACATGCTCTAGTATATTATATAAATTATGTCGTCCAAACGAAATAACTGGCTTACCCATAACTGCTGCTTCAAAACCGCCAGTCCCAGTAATAGTTGCTACTGCTGCTGCATTACGGACAACTTCCAAACCAAGCTCCTCTATATTTAAAAATTCTACGTTCTTAAACTCTCTGATCTGTTCATAAAAATCTCTTGGCCTACGGCCTGTAGCTGCCAAAGTTTCCTTAACAACCAAAAGTACCCCGGCCGGCAAATCCCGGGAAAGAGCAGCAATACATGAAAGTTGATAAAAATACTCTGGTGACAGGGTCTGCAGTGCAGTTTCAGGTTCAGTATGAAGCGGGTAGTAAACAAACTTTGTTTTTTTTAAGTCATCTAGCCGTTTAACATTTCTACCGCTCATTTTTTTTCCATCTAACCAACGTCGAACAAATAGTGCTAGCTCATCAAATAAATAATAACCCCGCCCCTTCTCATAACCCTTCAATCGCCAGTAAGCCCGACGCATAATGGTATAAAAAATAGAATGACTCAAACCTAAGAAACCTGCACTTTTAAGAAATCGTTTACGGTTTGTCATATGAGCATAATATGGCCTTTCAATTTCAGCCATGTTAACTTCCACATCTTTACTAAAAACCTGAGATAGCTTATCTACTGAAAAATATTCATCCTCCGCCCAAAAGAATAGGTTGCGATATCGGGATCCTGCCATAAAACGATAGGGCACTTTGTGCGCTCGAGAGATTGTTGCAATTATTTTACCTCCACCAACAAATAAATCGGGTGCCCACTTCAAAAACTCTGCTTCCCAAAACTTAAACACCTCATTGTAAGCGTTTACAACTTGGACATAGCTAGAGCTCTCTGAATAGCGCGAACGAGGATGTGCAAAACCACCCAAGGCGTAACCCCGTCCTAAATGTCTATCAGACACTGCCAAATGGTTATAAGTACACCCATAGTACTTTTCATACTTCCTTGCTTGCTGGAATACAGATTCATCATCTAGCTTCTTGGCATCTAAGTAATCATAAAGGGAGCTAACTCTGGTAATAGTATCAATGATTCCAAGGTTCCTATATTTTGTATAGAATTGGACATCTTGAACTGTATTGCAATACAAATGGATAATCGTCCGATGATGTCGTTTAAGTAACTTGAAGATCTCAAGATGGACATATCGTGTTTCAGACCCCGGGAGTACAAATATAGTCGACAAGGAATTATTCATTTTTTTCTATCAAAGTATAATTCGGGGTAAAAAATCCAACCACACAAGGCAAGAATTTGTTCCATTTGATATCGCCTATAATTTTACCCAAAACGATTTTGTGGACTAAAGTCAGCCTAAAACGCCGAGAGAGACTCGGTTAAAAATGATTTTTCTTCCTTTGTACTTTTTCTACCAAGAATTTGATTGCGATGTGGAAAGCGGCCAAAGCGGTCTATAATTTCTTTATGACGAATAGCGAACTGATATATTTCTGCATCTCCAAGTGTTCGATATAAGGAAATGGAAAGCACCTGATCCTCCTTGGCCTCACTATGCTGAAGGGGAAGATAAAGAAAATGCCTTTGGTTCAGTGAAAGGTATCTATCATATCGAAGAGCCATAGCCTTGTGGTGTGCATCACGGGCCATGTCATCATACGCGAAAGCTCTACTATCATTACGATAGATATTTCGTGAAAATTGGTCTAGCAGTATAATCTCAGCTAGAGCTCCATGAGCCGTTTTTCGCCAAGCTTTCAAGTCACCAGCGATAGCTTGTGAATGCAAAGACCCAAAGCGCTCCCTTATTTGAGCATCAAACGTTGGATTATTTACAAACCAATTTTCTTGATTAGCCTCTTGAAACCAAAAATCTAAAACATTCCAAGGATTAACACCACCAGCACCGTGAAATTTTTTTTCTTCGTCAACCCACTCCGCTGCAAATGATACATCCTGCCAACTTTCAAACCATGGACCACCTCTAGTATAATGAACTGCCTTAGGAAGCCTATTGTTTTCGGGTATCTTACTCCAACCATCTAACCAATTATAAGACTCTGGAATTGGAGCAATATCTTCGTCGTCTAGCCATTGAAAACGATGTAAGAATGCGCCCGACTCTGTATTAACTATGTTTGGACTCAGAAAACGGTTTTTAGGATGACCACAGTTATATAAAACTAAAGATGACCAATTCTTGCGAGGATAAACCGTCTGAGCACGACCATCCATTTTGACAGCCTCTGGTGGCCTATAGTCATGGTGGACGCACATCAACGCATATTTATCATCTGCAAGGTCCATTAACTCTTTAATATCACTTAACCATAAAAAGTCAGAATCACAAAATATAGCCCAACCCTCATAATCCATGAGATACGGCACTAAAAATCTAGTATAAGTAAATTCAGTAGAAGCAAGTGGATCAAGGGCGCGTGTGTAACATCCTAATCTCCGTAATTCTTCTTGCCGTAATGCAATTATATCAAGTGGGATAGATGTACGGCTGACCAAGGAATGTCTACAAACCTGATATGCGATATCTTCGCGGCTGTCCCAACCTACAAATATAGGTATTGGATTCTTATACATTGGTGCATTCGAACAAAGAAATTGACAAGCTATAAACCTTCGCGTGTGTTAGATTTTATTAAATACTTTTATAGATCACGATTCGAATTGTGGACGACCTGATATGAATGTGATAAGAGCCCAATGATGTCCGAAAATAGTAATAGATTTTGTGGAAAACATATTTTCCTTACCGGTGCGGACGGTTTCATTGGCTCACACCTAGCTGAAGCTTTGGTGAAAGATGGAGCAAATGTAACAGCACTTGTGCTCTATAACTCCTTTGGCCATTGTGGCTGGCTCGACGACCTTTCTCCAGAAATCCGTAATGAACTTGATATTAAAATGGGAGATGTACGAGATAGCGTCCTTATGAGGAAATTTACAGAAGGCAATGAAATCGTCTTTCATTTGGCTGCATTAATAGGGATTCCTTATTCATACGTTGCAGCGCAGTCCTACGTCGATGTAAATATTCATGGTACTCTCAATTTACTAGAGGCATCTCGCATTGGTACAATAGGAAAAATAGTACATACCTCCACTAGTGAAGTTTATGGCTCAGCCCTTAAGAAACCAATCAATGAAGATCATCCTCTTCATGGCCAATCCCCCTATTCCGCCTCCAAGATAGGCGCAGATCAGATGGTTGAAGCTTATGCTCGTTCTCATAATATCCCGGCTGTTATCTTACGACCCTTTAACACTTACGGCCCAAGGCAAAGCGAACGAGCTATTATTCCGACTGCAATAAGGCAAATGCTTGATCCAGAGTGTAAAAAAATCAGACTGGGTTCGCTTAACACAACGCGAGACTTTACCTATGTAGAAGACACAGTTAAAGCTTTCATCGCACTTGCCACTGCTCAAGAAGTTGAATTTGGCACGGTGTACAATGCCGGGACAGGATCGGAAATAAAGATTATAGAAGTTATTGAGCATCTTAACAGAATAACGAAGCATGAAAAACCTGTAATCAGTGATAGCATGCGAGTTCGCCCCAAACTGTCCGAAGTCACCACACTTGTTGCAGACTCGGACAAATTGAACAAGCTCTGTGGTTGGACGCCAAAAACAGAATTTGAGCAGGGTCTTACACTCTGTGTTAATTGGTGGCGAAATCAAATTGATAGAGGACAGCAGAGGAGAGATACTAGTTATGCGCGATGACACAATCATTTTGGATTTTGCGACCATCTATCTATATTAAGTATTGGAGGCGCAAACACTCTTTTAGCTGACACAAGTTTTATAAGATTGTCATATTCCTCCTGAGGTTTGCTTAGCTCGGT
Organism: uncultured Rhizobiaceae bacterium; assembly: GCA_964427515.1. Taxonomy (GTDB): domain Bacteria; phylum Pseudomonadota; class Alphaproteobacteria; order UBA828; family UBA828; genus CAYRUX01. The sequence goes on along the minus strand of CAYRUX010000126.1, from coordinate 12,270 downwards.
TATTATAACCGCATCAGGCATGTTTGAAGCCGTTATACCCTTCAAAACTGGCAAACCATAACAACTACTGTTCTCTTCGTTTTTTACAATCACCCCTTGTATATCTACGTTGTGTTCTCTGGCAGCAAGTATAGCAATTTCAGATAATTCGCTAGCACCAGCCAACACCAATTTATTCCAACCTAAATTTAAGCACTGTCCATAGATTTCAAGATACTGGCTTCGTGCTCGACGAAAAAAGATCAGCGAATCAGAAAGAAATTCAGCTGTAAGGCGGGTTTTTTCTGTAAAACCTTGCGGGGTCAAATAATATGCATACCGGTTTGGAGGGATCTCACTAATTTTAATTAAACCCTTTCTTACGCACCTTTTTAGATAGGCATTTGTCATACCAAGAGCAATACCTAGCTCCTTTGATAGGGTGCGTTGGTTAATATGCTCTGACTCTCCGACACGAACTAACATATCACGGATTATTTCATCATCTCGAGACTTACGACTCATGAAGAGTATTCCTGAAAAACCGTTTCATTGATTGCACTGAAAAATAAAAACTTAAGGGGTGTCATGCACAATTACATATTTTTGCACGCTACCGCCCGCTCAGGTGCATAAATTTTGTGTTGCACCTGCTCTTGTTACCATTCATAGAAGAAATGGATGGTAAATACACCAAATCTCAATTGTTCATAAAATGAACAAGGCTTAAAAACATTTATGTTCATAAAATGAACATAAATGCAAGTAGTTTGTTCATTAATTGAACACACGAAATTTCCAACGTATATTTCCCCTATACCATTTTATACTTGGGCTGAAGGTGATACGGTTCAAATTAGAACATTTAAGTGTCGAAATACCTCCCAATGGTAAACAAATATTGAGAATCTAATGCCAAGTAATGAATTTTCATCAAAGTCTTTAGTCTTGAAGAATTTATTAGAACAACCAAAATTAAATTTTATTATGGAAGCTCATAATGGGCTCTCCGCAAAAGTAGTGGAAGAAGCAGGATTTTCAGGAGTCTGGGCGTCAGGTCTTTCCATGTCAGCTGCGCTAGGCGTACGAGACAATAATGAAGCCTCGTGGACACAAATTTTAGAACAGTTAGAATTTATGGTTGATGCCACCAACCTACCCATTCTAGTTGATGGCGATACCGGTTACGGAAATTTTAATAATGTTCGCAGATTAGTTACTAAACTTTGTCAGCGCGGTGTCGCTGGTGTTTGTATAGAGGATAAGCTCTTCCCAAAAACAAATTCCTTTATTGGTGAAGGACAACCACTTGCTGATATCGATGAGTTTTCTGGTCGCGTAAAAGCAGGAAAAGATAGTCAGCAAGATCCTAATTTTCAGCTCATAGCTCGCGTCGAAGCCCTAGTATCTGGCTGGGGTCTTGATGAAGCCCTGAAAAGAGCAGAAGCTTATCGAAATGCGGGAGCCGACGGTATACTAATTCATTCAAAGAAAGATTCTGCCGAAGAGATCATTGCCTTTAGTAAGGAATGGGCAGGTCGTGGCCCTCTAGTAATCGTTCCAACGATGTACTACACCACACCTACGAATGTATTTAGCAAAGCCAATGTTTCCCTAATTATTTGGGCAAACCATAATCTTCGGGCAGCCTTAAATGCCATGCGCATTACAAGTAAACTTATAAAAGAGGAAGAATCTCTTCAGTCTGTCGAAGAACACATAACTAGTGTTAAAGATGTATTCCAACTCGTTGGACAAAGCGAATTAATGGCCGCTGAAGCAAGATACCTTCAACCTAAAAACAATGCCTACAAAGGAATTATAATCGCAGCGTCACGTGGCACAGACCTCGGCCAATTAACAGAATCTTTACCTAAATGCATGCTCGACATTCGTGGGCAGCCGCTTCTTAGGCGACTAGTTAGCAGCTTAAACGATGCGAATATAACCGATATTTGTGTTGTGCGTGGTTATCAAAAAGATACGATAAATCTCGCCAACATTAGGACATATGATAACGATAAATACGCAACAACTGGCGAAGCTGCATCCTTAACTTGTGCATTAGAGGAGCTAGATGGGCCTTGTATTTTTTCTTATGGGGATATTCTTTTCCGCCCCTATATACTCGAAAACTTGCTTGCTACTTCAAGTGACATCTGCACTGTAATAGATGCCCGCTGGCAGAATTCTCATCAAAGAAGACAACAACGTAATATTGATTTAGTGGAATGTACAAAAACTTTTACTGGTGATTATTTAGAAGAAGAACCAGTATTCATAAAAAATATTTTTTCAAACAACAGTAAAAAATTTCCTGAACCGAATGGAGAGTTCATAGGGTTAATAAAACTAACCGAAAAAGGCACAAAGCTATTTAAATCTGAGCTAAAAAAAATGAGAAGAGAAAATGAACTTGTCCAAGCTGATATACCAAATTTGATAAATCGAATTATAAAAAACGGAGAGCAGGTGGAAGCCTTGTATATAACAGGGCATTGGCTTGATGTAGATGACGCTTTTGATCTAGCAAACGCTCGCAACCTTATTTAAATATATCAAATCATGTTCTATAACTTTTATTGATATCGCATATGATTACAGGACGTTCATTTCTCTATCAAACAAACGCTCTGGGATTTGATTTTTATTGTGGCGTACCTTGCTCGTTTTTGACACCTTTAATTAACGGAGTTATTTCAGACAAAAGCCTTCGTTATGTCGGCGCTACGCACGAGGGTGAAGCTGTAGCAATCGCTGCAGGTGCATGGCTTGCAGGCAAAAAGAGCGTCGTTATGTGCCAAAACTCAGGCCTAGGAAATATGATTAACCCACTAACTTCTTTAAATGCCCCATTTGGTATACCAACATTGTTGATTATTACCTGGCGTGGACAACCAGGACTCTCTGATGAACCACAACATAATTTAATGGGCAGAATAACAACACAAATGTTAGACGTTATAAAAGTACCCCATGCTATCTTTCCACAAGAAGCGCAAGATGTGCCAGTCATTTTAAACACCGTTAATTCCAGCATGATAAACAACAATCTACCCTTTGCATTAATAATGGAGAAAGGAGCCGTTGAGTCACAGGCATTATTTAAACATGAACTGGCCATAAAGCAGACTGGGAAATTTGAAAGTCGAATTACTGGGGGCATGCCACCTTCACGATATGACGCACTCTATAATTTGCTTTCTAATGTTGACACAAACACTGCAATAATAGCAACTACAGGAAAGACAGGTCGTGAGTTATTTACAATTTCTGACCGCAAACAACATTTTTATCAAGTTGGCTCAATGGGTTGTGCGGGCGCATTAGGTCTAGGTGTTGCTTTGAACACGGATCGACCGGTGATCATTATTGACGGCGATGGATCTTCTCTGATGAAACTGGGTACTCTAGGTACGATAGGTGCCTACGCGCCAAATAATTTAATGCACTTAATTCTAGATAACGGTGTCCACGATTCAACTGGCGGGCAACCTACTGTTTCACACAATGTTTCCTTTGCAAAGACCGCACAATCCTGTGGATACAGGACGAGTTATATTTGTGATACACTTGATACGTTCGCCAACGCTTTCAAAGATGGGATGTCGGCTGATAAGCCGTGCCTAATTCACTTGAAAATAAAACCAGGTTCAATAACTAAACTTGGAAGACCAACAATTGCACCATATGACATAGCACGACGCTTTCGTGATTTTATAAGCTCATAAATAATGCTAGAGTCGTTCTACTTCATTTGCTTCAACTGATACTCGAACTTCTCTTCCCATGAGTTTCAAAAGAAGCATAACACGATCAGAATCATGTTTAGCTTGGAAAATACCTTCGAGATCGGCCATGGGGCCAGATTCAATTCTCACCAAGTCTCCTGGCTTCGGCATATTAAGGTTAACTTCAAAAATTCCTTCGGCATCCGCTCTATTTAAAAGACCTGAAATTACATCGTCGCTAATAGCAATTGGACCTTCAGAATTGGAAACGATAGTATAAACTCCAGAAGTAGAAAGGATCGGCCGCCAAGGCTGCGAAGAAAGATCAAAGTTTATAAACAGATAACGTGGAAACAACGGACGAAGAACCTTTTCAGTTTTCCGTGCATGGCGACGTGTTTTTCGATACAATGGTAACCAAACATTATACTCCTGACGCTTTAAGTTGGTCAGAGCTCGTGTTTCCAAACCAGGCCGACAATACACTACGAACCATTGCCCCATTTTCACTTCTAGACCAGCCAAGATTTCCGATCTACCCTTTGTTGACAATAAGTATTATAGCATGTTCGATCCCATTAAACTCTAAAAGAAATACAATCAAGCAAATTCCATGGTCAAAAAAATAGAAAAACAGTATACACGGTCAACAGTACGGCGCCTTATTTCAATTATACTAAAGCTTGCTATAACAGGTGGACTTGCTTGGTATTTGTTCAGTGAAATAGATCTAGAAAAGAGCGCCATGTATTTAGCAGGTTTTAATGTTGAGTGGGGAATTTTTGCACTTTGTGTTTTACTTTTATTGTTTTTTTTAGCGACAGCTAGATGGCTTATTTATTTACACGCACTTCGCATCCCACTTCAAATTAGCCCTGCATTTCGTATATACCTAATCAGTCAGTTTTTTGGTCAAGCTCTGCCTGCCGGCGTTGGTGGAGATGCTGTAAGAGTTTGGTTGTTAACTAAAAAGGGGCCAACATTAGGGCCAAGTGCTTCAAGCGTTATCCTTGATCGACTCACCGGTCTAGTAGGCGTACTGATTTTAATAACTATTCTGTTACCTTTGACATTTAACTATGTAACTGACCATGAAGCTCGCATTGGCATTGGTCTGATTTTAGTAATTTGCATCGTTGTAATATCAATTATAATCGGCCTTTCTTTTGTTCCTCATTATATTAACAAATGGCATAAGTTTGAACTTCTTTCAAAGCTAGCCAAGGCAGCACAGGAAACTAGAAAAACGGGCTTCGTGCTAAAAATTAGTTTAATGGTCACAATGCTTTCCTTAATTATGCATTTACTTGCAGTCGTTGCTGTATATCTTCTAGCTCAGGGTATCGATGTAAATCTTTCTCTATCTGCGGCCTTAGCTTTAATTCCTGTGGTAATATTGATGTCAACTCTACCAATTTCCCTCGCTGGATGGGGCGTTCGTGAAGGTACCATGATAGCGGCTTTACAGTATGCTGACATCGGCCCGAGCGAATCACTCGCACTTTCAATACTTTTTGGATTATCGCTTTTAACTGTCAGCTCACTGGGTGGATTACTTTGGTTGGTGCATGAACGCAAGCAACGATCATACCCCAATGATAACCAAACTGGGATTACGTCATCGTGAAAAGAAAATCTGAAAATTTTTCTACATCTTCAGAAATTATACCTGTGAACACCGATGACAATCGAAAACAAGATATATTAAATTTTTATGACCGAATTGCCGAAAATCGTGACAATTGGATAAAACGAAATTCTTATTTCCATGAGGATGACCACCGTTTCGCGCAGTTCCTTATTCCACCGAATTTAAGAATATTAGATATTGGCTGTGGAACTGGCATACTGCTGGCCAAACTACAACCAGCTTTTGGTGTAGGTATAGATATCAGTCCAAAAATGATAGACGTCGCACGTAGAAAATATCCTACAGAACAATATCCAAACCTGAAATTTCTCGCCGGCGATATCGAAAAGTCATCGACCATAAAGAGTATAGAAGGAGAAGGCCCTTTTGATATAATAATTCTTTCAGATACTATAGGCCTTCTGTCAGACGTCGAAACAACTTTGTCCAGCCTTCATGCTCTATGCTCTGGCGATACTCGGCTTATTATTTCCTATTTTTCTTGGTTGTGGACACCTATTATTGCGATAGCCGAAACCTTCGGTCTAAAAATGCGACAGACACCATTAAACCGTCTAGGACCCGATGACATTATAGACCTATTAGTGCTTACAGACTTTGATTTGATCAAACAAGATTGGCGGCAACTAATACCAAAATATCTTCTTGGATTGGGTCCACTTATTAATAAATCAATAGCTACTCTACCTATGATTAGACGACTCTGTGTTCGACATTACGCAGTCGCTAGGGCACTTAAGAGTATTGGACTTAACTCCCCGTCAGTTTCGATCATTATTCCGTGTCGGAATGAGCAGGGTAACATTTTGCCCGCTGTTAAAAGATTGCCCGAAATCTGCAATGACATCGAAATAATATTTGTTGAGGGCCATAGTAGTGACGGCACAAAAGACGAGATTGAGCGAGTTATTAGGCTTCACCCTGAATATAATATCAAACTTTTGATTCAAGAGGGTAATGGCAAGGGGGATGCTGTTCGTAAAGGTTTTCAAGAAGCTGGGGGGGAGGTATTGATGATTTTGGATGCGGACTTAACTGTACCACCCGAAGAACTTCCTAAATTTTATACTGCGTTAGTGAAGGGCAAAGGTGAATTTATTAATGGGACAAGATTGGTGTATCCCATGGAAAAAAAAGCAATGAGACCCTTGAACTTAATCGCAAATCATTGTTTTTCTGTCGTATTTTCATGGTTACTCAATCAGCGCTTTACTGACACGCTATGTGGAACAAAAGTATTAACAAAAAAACACTACTTACAGATTTCTAAAAACCGTAGCTACTTTGGTAACTTCGACCCATTTGGTGATTTCGACTTAATTTTTGGAGCTTCAAAACTTAATTTAAAAGTAATTGAGATTCCGATTCGTTATGCGGAAAGAACCTATGGTAGCACCCAAATCTCACGCTTTCGCCACGGTATTCTGCTATTCCGTATGGTACTATTCGCCTTTCGTAAACTAAAAGCTCTATAATGCCAAGTTCAATACCAATTAGAAAACGCCTGGAAGTCAATCGAAACACATGGCAAAACAAGGCAATTTTACGTGGTATCTATGCCGACTATTACGCCCGTATGCTAAAACTTCTAAAATCTGGAAGTTCTCTTGAAATAGGCGCAGGCAGCGGTCATCTTAACAAATACAATCTAGATATCACAATTACAGACATCCAAGTTGCTCCGTGGCTAAACGTTACAGCTGACGCACAGGCGCTTCCATTTAAAGACGCTAGTTTTGATAATATTATAATGCTTGATGCGCTTCATCATTTAGAAAATACGTCTCTTTTTTTCTCTGAAGCAATTCGTATCCTGAAACCGCGCGGCCGTATAATTATGATAGAACCAGCAATCACTCCCATAAGCTGGTTATTCTATCGTTTTATGCATTCGGAACCCGTTAATATGCAACAAGATCCTTTCGCTGAAGTTATTAAAGTTACAAACCGGAGTCCATATGATGGGAACCAAGCACTTCCCACGATACTTTTTTGTCGTAGATATAACGAGTTTTCGCAAAGATACCCGGAACTAAAATTAAGCAAAGTGCAATATTTAAGTCTGTTTGCATACCCGTTATCAGGTGGATATAGAAACTGGAGTCTGATGCCTGTTACCTTTCTAAATCTATTTTTGCGTGTGGAAGACCATCTTTTAAAACTAGTCGGTCGACTGATGGCATTTCGTCTTCTTATCATGTTGGAAAGGATATAAATTATGATGTCATCTTATACATTCGGTGTTTAGAGCTTGTCCCAGATAAAGTCATTATGGGTAATCTTAATTGCCGCAATTATTGTGCGGCTTACATATGTGCTGACCGTATATTTCAGTATGGGGTCAGAGGGGCTTTTTGCAGAGGATTCTTTTCTTTATCTCGAGTTAGCAAATAACTTTATCCGGCATGGTGATTTATTGAAAGAAGTGGGTGCCAGCGGAGCTTTACTTCCCGAAACAGAACGCATGCCTCTGTACATTATATGGCTTGCTATTCATCAGTTTATAACAGGTGATCAACTACCGTTATTCCCTATCTTGACGCAGGGTCTATTGGACTCTCTAGCATGCGTTTTGATTGCAATGACAGCCAAACAAATAAATACAAGATTATTTTTACCTGCAGGTTTATTAGCTGCTTTTAACCCAAGCCAAGTAATAATTGGGGGACTGATACTAACAGACTCCCTTTTCTTTTTCTTCGTTTGTTTAATGTTTTATGCCTCGATTAGGTGGCTTTATCAACCTAATTACAGATGGGCATTATTGTTAGGATTGTCGCTTGCCCTCGGCATTTCAACTCGTGCTATGCTTTTACCTGGAATGTTAGCGATTATTGTGCTTTTGCCCACTGCGACCATAATCCTAAGAAGATTCAAGCTTTCTCAATTAGGTCATATGGCTATTATTCTAAGCCTATCTATAGCTCTGCAAGCTCCAATACTTGCCCGCAATATGATCCTTTACAACAGCGTTCAACTAACCAGTCAAACTGGCACTCATTTGTTGCTATGGGTGGCACCACTTGTCTTAGAAGCGGCTGACGGCACACCGCATGCGGAAGGTGCAAAATTGATGGATTCTAAATTTAAGGACCACACTGGCACTTATGACCACCAAAACCCTTATGAAAGATCAAATTTAATGTCAAGTACAGCTTGGAGCAGTATCTCGGAAATTGGCATAGCTCAAGCTACGAAATCTTGGTTAATTGGAGGTGCTATAAATATATTTTCACCAGCAGTACTGCTATCACCACCCGTCCGTAACTTACCTCGCACAGGATTTTTTGACACCAAAGGGGAAAGTAAAATTGGTAAAGTGTTTACATTCCTCTTCCATAACGACCACCCAACTTATGCAAATATTTTAATGATTACCCTGATTCTTGTTATCTTGGCTCGTATACTCCAATTAATAGGAGTCAGTCAGGGCGTCTGCAACAGAAATAGCAGAGAAACACAAATAATTCATATATTATTCATTTTATGGATCCTCTACATTTTAATTATTCATGGCCCTGTAGCCTCTCCCAAATACCGACTACCTATTGAACCAATATTTTCCATCTGGGCTGCTCTGCCATTAATCTCTATATTGGGAAGGATTAAATCTCTCGCCTTGAAGCGGCTAATACAATAGCGGTTAAAATAAGAAAGACCCCTTGCCACCAAGCTGCCCAAATAGAAAAATTGAACATAGAAGAAGACCAAAAAGCAGCCACTAAAGAAATACCACATGCTGCGTCACGCGGCGAGGTTCTGCCAATCCGCAACCAAAGACTAATGAGGCAACCAAGAGATACTATTAACGATATCACCCCAATTGCGCCAGTTTCTAGAAATATTTCTAACAGCCAACTGTGCGGGTGCGAGGGAATGAAAGTCTGATTAAACTTTTCAATCAATACAGATGCGCCCGGCAAAAAATTGCTAATATCAATACCATGCCCAAAATACGGAGCCTCTAGACCCTTTTGAAGGCCAAAAGCCCATATGTATTGGCGGTGAGCATCCACTATAGATGTCGAAATTATGGTGTCTACACGCCCATAATAAACGTCGCCGATAATATTCTCCGACCCTGGTACGTTTGGTAGATAAATAATTACCCAAGCAAAAAACCCTATTGCTGCAAAGAAAAGGATTCCTAGAAAAATTATAATGGCGTAACCGTTTAATAAATTTCTTTGCTGGCATAGCAAAACGGCGAATCCTAATACCAGTCCCGACGCAAGACCTAAAAGGCCAGCAAAGCTATCAACAGTAAATATAATGACAACAGCAGCAGCCGAATGAATGAGACTTAAAATACGCCACGACCCACCCAAACGAAAGCCAGACCACAATACAACTGGTACTAAGCAAGCTAGAACAGATCCATAATATTTTAAAATCTTTTCTGGATTAACAGTCTCTAAACCGTAACCACGAAAAATCCCATAAATTGGTGTGGCCACGTGAATGCCTAGGAAAGCAATTAATAGACAAAAGATACTTACAATAATCAAAGAGCGTAGGCATCGATCCACAGAAGTATGCACCAGAAAATGGTATATTAGTGCTGATAGCGAAATAAACACTAACATCCTTCCCCATACAGATAACGAACGGGATGTATCCAAGGACTCTAGAACTCCGGGTAACCATAAAACTAGCGTAAGCAATGTAGAAATACCTACAGGTGTATTAATCCCGTTAACTAGGTCCTTAAATAAACCGGTTCGTCCCGGCATTATAAGTATTGCTAAGATGGACAGGCCTAGAACTATGGCACAAACTGTCGGACTAAATGCCAGCAATGGTATTCCCGCACCAATCAACGACGCGATAATTAACGTTAATATACCATAACGTCCTGTCATAAATTGATTTAAGGTTCGCATTACAAAAGACAATTTTTTAACTTGTTTCTAACAGAAAGCCTGTCATTTAACATTCTAATCACTGTATCTCAAACTTACGCATTAGGATAACCTGTAACACCTGATCAACGCCGCATAGACTGGATCACTACTTTTTTAAGCTCGTATTCTTGTATTATAGTAAACAGAAAATTTAGGGAAATACCCAGTATTTTGGCACAATGCCGGTCGTTCTTTCTATATTAGACAAAATCTGATTATTGTATTCTAGCACTCGTAATCGTTATAACTTATAGAATAGGTGCTTTTTGAATACACAATTTTTTAGTCTCCACACCAAAGAGAATTCCTCTATGTGTTCTGATAGGGTAACGTATGAATCGAATATGCTGCAAACTAATCAGAATCTTTAATTGGAAAGATATTATATGAGTTGGGGTAGTGCGCTTTTAATTGGTGTTTCTACCTGTATTTTATGCTGGATAGCTACAAAGTTTATATTGCGGGTTCTTCACAAACTCGCGATTTTAGACCAACCTAATGAGCGATCTAGTCATACCAGACCCACTCCGCGGGGTGGTGGTCTAGCAGTTATTGCTATAGTCATTATAGGTTGGTTATTAGTGTGGATATTTGAAAAAGACTACGCTCCCGCTGACAAGCTATGGTTACTACTGATTGCAGGCACTATGCTAGCAATAGTTTCTTTTTTTGATGATATATATAACAGCCTTCATCCTTTTCTCCGTCTTTTTTTTCAAGGAATCGCAGTGACTATGGGAATTATATCACTGCCTCAAGAACATGGGATTTTTCATGATGTTTTGCAAACAGAACTTGATCTTGCTGTAACTGGAATTATTTGGCTTTGGTTTTTAAATCTTTTCAATTTCATGGATGGAATAGACGGAATAGCGTGCAGTCAGACTACAACAGCAGCACTGGGAATATTTGGTACATTCATTCTGGTGCCCGAAATAGCGTATGTAGATACATATGCACTCATTCTAGCAGCCGCTGCGATAGGGTTTTTACCTTGGAACTGGCAACCCGCCCGAATCTTTTTAGGTGATGCCGGCAGTATACCCATCGGATATTTTATGGGATGGTTATTAATATTGCTCAGTAGTAATGGAATGTGGCAACCGGCTATAATCTTAGTAATGTACTTTATTGCAGATTCTAGCTTTACTTTAATTAGAAGATTATCTCGCGGGGAACGCATTTGGCATGCACATCAACAACATTATTATCAATATGCTGTAAAAACAGGACGCAGTCACGGCCAGGTCGTATTCGTAATCACTGGTGTTAATGCTCTTTTGGTATGCCTTGCTTTTATTGCACTTCAATCATCTGTACATGGGTGGTATGCCTTATCGGTTGGAATACTGCTAACAGTTTCTCTTTTGTGTTATCTTCGGTTTTGTAAACCTAGACTCAACAATGAAAAATAAAATACAGATAAATAGAACCTATGCCGTCGCTGCCTTTGATGTACTTATGGCGGCCGCTTCCTTTGCGATTGCTTTGCTTCTCCGTCGCGGTTTGGAGAATTTTTGGCACGAATCAAGCAACTTCTTTGTGGAAGGTTTAGTAGCCTTTTGCATAATTTCTGCAATAGTTTTTTGGCGCATGCGGGTTTATAGGGGTTTTTGGCGTTATACTTCATCACGAGACATAGCAAAAATCACATGGGCAGTAAGCATAACTATCTTGATTTTTGTCGCCCTTCTCTTTGTCGCTACGCGTCTAGAAGCATATCCTCGTTCAGCATTACCTATTAATTTACTTGTATTAGTGAGCCTTCTTGGAGGTCCAAGAATTTTGTATCGCACTCTTATGGAAAGAGGTCTAAGTGGCTTTTTTCAGAGAGCAAGCAATGAGCGGCGGGTAACAGTTTTGTTATTAGGGGCAGGCGACGAAGCCGAGCTTTTCATGAGAGCCAGTCTAGGCGGCAGTGCTTCAAACTATAGAGTGGTTGGATCAACTGATGACTACTTAGGAAATATTTGTCGTCTTATTCTTGGCATACGTTTATACGGGC
>CAYRUX010000125.1:0-6258 GCA_964427515.1 uncultured Rhizobiaceae bacterium | reverse complement strand
CCTGGAGACCGCGTGCGGCTTGCGGTATCCGGTGGCGGCGGGTATGGCAACCCGGCTGAGCGGGAGCCGCAAATGATCGAAGAAGATTTGAAAGAGGGCTACATTACACCGGAAGGCGCCCGTAAAAATTATGGCGTTGCACCAATCTAGTAAATTCCTAAAAATTAGATAAACACTTTTCCGCAAATTTTTTTTAATTTTTTTAACTTTCTGGACTCAGGAAATGAATAACAAGAAAACTAAATTTCGCTCTCAATCATGGTTTGGAAAAGCCGACAAAGATGGTTTTTTACATCGAAGCTGGATGAAAAATCAAGGCATACCTGATGACCAATTTGACGGTCGGCCTGTGATTGGAATTTGCAATACCTTTTCGGAATTAACGCCGTGTAATGCGCATCTTAGAGGGATTGCTGAAAGGGTTAAACGTGGTGTTTATGAGGCCGGTGGATTGCCACTGGAATTCCCTGTAATGTCGCTTGGTGAAACTAATCTTCGGCCAACGGCAATGCTTTTCCGTAACTTGGCTAGTATGGATGTTGAGGAATCTATTCGTGCAAACCCAATAGATGGAGTGGTGCTTCTCGTTGGTTGTGATAAGACTACACCAGCATTATTGATGGGTGCCGCTAGCTGTGACCTACCGACGATTGCTGTATCCGGTGGTCCCATGCTCAGTGGTCGATATCGCGGTGAAACAATAGGTTCGGGCACAGATGTTTTCCGCTACTCGGAGGCCGTGAAGGCTGGTGAGATGTCTTTGAATGATTTTATGGATGCAGAATCAGGAATGTCGAGAAGCCCAGGTCACTGCATGACGATGGGTACTGCATCAACTATGGCTAGTATGGTTGAAGCGTTAGGTATGGGTATGCCTCATAATGCTGCAATCCCAGCCGTTGACTCCAGAAGGAATGTGCTGGCCCATAACGCCGGAAAACGAATTGTTCAAATGGTTCATGAAAATATCTCTATTTCTAAAATTGCGACACTTAATGCTTTTGAAAATGCAGTAATAATTAACGGAGCTATAGGTGGATCTACTAACGCAGTTATTCATCTTATCGCAATTGCCCGCCGTTTAGGTTTAAAGTTTGGCCTCGATGACTGGGATCGCTTAGGTAGAAAAGTTCCTACCATAGTAAACTTAATGCCGTCGGGAAAATACCTTATGGAAGATTTTTATTATGCCGGCGGTTTGCCAGCTGTAGTACGCACTCTTGAAAATTTTCTTAATAAAGATTCAATGACAGTTAATGGCAAAACGATTTGGGAGAATTGTAAAGAAGCTCCCTGCTATAATAATGACGTTATTCGTAATTTAGAAAATCCTCTTACCGAAAATGGCGGCATTGCAGTGTTACGGGGAAATTTGGCTCCAAAAGGTGCTGTAATTAAACCTTCTGCCGCAACAACAAAATTAATGCAGCACAAAGGACCGGCTGTAGTATTTGAAGATATTGAACACTATAAAACACGCATAAACGATCCGACGCTAGAAGTTGACGCAAACAGCATATTGGTTCTAAAAAACTGTGGGCCTAAGGGTTACCCCGGAATGGCAGAAGTTGGTAATATGGGGCTACCGCCAAAAATTTTGGAGCAGGGTATTAAAGATATGGTAAGAATATCAGATGCTCGAATGTCCGGAACCGCTTATGGAACGGTAGTATTGCATACTGCCCCAGAAGCTGCTGCGGGAGGTACGTTGGCCTTCGTACAAGACGGTGATATTATTGAACTTGATGTTCCCTCTAGGCGTCTGCACCTACATGTTTCTGATAAAGAACTGAAAGCTCGGCGAAAAGCTTGGTCTCCCCCCCCAGCGCATATGTCCGGTGGGTATCAACATCTGTACTTTGAGCATGTACTCCAAGCGGACGAGGGCGTTGACTTGGATTTTCTAGTTGGTCAGCGTGGCGCAGCAGTTCCTCGGGAATCGCACTAGAAACTAACTGTCCTCTATTATTTATCCCTTAAATTGTTTTGCTCTATCCATTCTTGGGTATCCTGAAGTGCTAATGTAAACCGCTTGACAATTTCTTTAATTTCTTCTTCCGTTATTATCAATGGTGGTGAAAACGCTATGCTATCGCCAGAAAGAGCTGAACGTATTATCAGACCATACTTTTGCGCTTGTTTTCGAACATAATCTTTTACTTTATGATTAGGGTCAAAAGAACGTTTAGTCTCTTTATCCGCTACTAATTCCAGCGCTGCCATTAAACCAACGCCCCGGACATCCCCAACCAAAGGATGGTCTGAAAAGGAATTAAAGCTATTCTGAAATAGTGCTGAGACCTCTCTTACATGTTCTACAATTCCTCTTTCTTCCATTAACTGCTGAGCTCGTGTCGCTACAGCTACTGCAACCGGATGTCCGGTAGTAGTAAAAGCATGCGCGAAGAAGCCTATTTTATTACTTTCATCTCTAAGCGCTTGATAAATATCCTCTGTTACCATGATAGCGGATATGGGCTGGTAAGCTCCAGATAATCCCTTCGCTAATGTCATAATGTCTGGTTTTATGTTGAAAGTCTCTGATCCGAACATATTTCCAGTCCGACCAAATCCCGTAATGACTTCGTCTGCTACCATTAACACATCATATTTTTTTAGTATTTTTTGTACTTTTTCGAAGTAACTAGCTGGTGGGACAATACAACCTCCAGCACCCATCACTGGCTCTGCAACAAATCCAGCAACAGTTTCAGGCCCTTCTTTGATAATTAACTCCTCTAATCTAATTGCCAAGCGAGTTGCAAAATCCTCCTCCGATTCACCTTCTTCGCCATATCTGTAATAGTGAGGAAAATCGGTGTGCAAAAAATTTGGAAGAGGAAGATCAAAACCTTTGTGCATAGCAGGAATGCCGGTAATACTGGCTGCAGCCATTGTAACACCGTGAAAACCAAAAAGACGGGAAATGATCTTTTTCTTTTCCGGACGACCACGGGCGTTATTATAATAATAAATCATTTTTACCGCAGTGTCGTTAGCCTCTGATCCAGAATTGGCAAAAAATACTTTAGACATTTTTACTGGCGCAAGAGCAATTAGCCGCTCCGCAAGTTCCGTCATCGGCTGAGTCGTTTTATCAATTAAACTATGGTAGTAAGGTAATTTCTTAAATTGCCGAATTGCTGCTTCTACAAGTTCCGGTTCATTGAACCCGAAGGAAGCACACCACATGCCAGCAGCGCCTTCTATATACTCTTTTCCATCATCATCTGTAATATAGATACCCCGCCCTCCTTCAACCACCATGGGCGGAACTTTTTCCAAAGCAGCAAGGCTTCCATAGCCATGTATAATATTTTCTACTGCTCGCGCACCTGTCGAATTAGCCATAGTACTCATGAGGCACCCTCCATTAAATTTTTATCTTTCATTATATTTAGTGTTGCTAATACTGAATCGGCCAGATGATCAATCTCCGGCTCCCCCATGGGAGTGGATAAACATCCTAAACCCCACGTACTGAAATATACTCCTCGATTAAGCAAGCCTCGAAATAACTCATCAAGCATTTTCCCAGGCAGATCAGTATGGGCACGCCACGTTGATCGATAGTCACCCAGTGGATCCGAAGAGAAGTGTATTAAAATAAGTGAACCCTCACCAGTAACCTGACCATTAACATCTGCCAAATTAAATGCTTCCTGAATATAAGCTCTCGCTCGCTCACCCAAACTATTTAGTCTTGCAATGGCATCCTTTGTTAATAATTCCATTGCAGCAAGTCCCGCTGCCATAGACAGTGGATTAGCTGTAAAAGTACCTGAATGAGAACAAGCAGCTTTTCCACAGCTAGAATCAAAAACCTGCATGAACTCTTTACGACCAGCAATTACTCCAATAGGAAGTCCTCCGCCAATTACTTTTCCAAGTGTGGAAACGTCCGGGTCTACACCATATAATGTTTGAGCCCCTCCATAATCTACACGCCAGCTTACTACTTCATCCTGTATAAGAATTACATTTTTTGATGTGGAAAATTGTTTAAGCATCCTTATATACTCGGGAGTGGCTGGAATACCACCGCAACGCGAGGGGATTACATCAAATAATATCCCTGCTATTTCATCTGCGTTTTCTTCTAATATTGCTTTCGAAACAGCAACATCATTGAATGGTAAAATAATAACATCATTCAACACCCCGTTTGGCACTCCGCGAGTGTGCCCTACAGATTTTGGCCTATCCTGTCCCCATAATTGTGGGTTCGGATCCAGACTAACTTCGGCGTAATCATATGCCCCATGATAAACACCTTCACATTTGGCTATTTTTGATCGCCCAGTATACGCTCTTGCACCCTTAATAGCATGCATTACAGCTTCAGTTCCGGTATTAGTAAATCTAATCTGCTCAAATGATTCAGCCCGTTGAATAATCTTTTCTGCTAATTCCAAATCTGACTCACTCGGCATCGTTGTACACATACCAAGTGCTGCCTGCGCCTGCACAGCTGAAACAATTTTTGGATGGGAATGCCCCGAAAATTGAACAGTGTAGTTGTTCACATAATCAACCCGCTTAATGCCATCTACGTCGAACACGTGGCACCCACTCGCATTTTTAAAATATGATGGGTACGGAGCGTAATATGTCTGTCCGCGTGTTGTACCGCCCGGATATACCAGCTTTGCTCGCTGGGTTAACTCTGCTGACTTTGAAGTTAAATCTGGGTATTTCTCCGCCTCATTAGTCATAATTTTGATCCATATTTGAAAAATTCCCTGTTCCTTAATGAGAACACAGTTTGTCATCTTTCGTCTATTCTAAATACAATTAAGTTTTAGAGTTGGAATTAAAATTAACCTCGAAGCGGAATGTTAAAAAAGGAACCCCTTTTATTACGCCAATAGATCACTAACACCTACAACAAGGGCACCATACATGAGAAGCATAAGGAAACCAAAAATTTTAGTCGCGACTATGCTTGAATGAGTATGTAAGTATACTTCAATTAAAAAAGATATCATACAATTGATTTTCTGACTAAACTTGTATCATGGTAGAAATCAAATGAAGCTTGTCAGTGTTTATCATAACGATGAGGTCCTGCTCGGGATACAGTCTTCTAAAGGAATACTTATACCACTGCTTGGGGTGCATCAACTTGAACCTAGCGAAGTTTCGATGTTTAGAAACATGGTTGCATTTATAAGAGCAGGTAATGATGCCCGTCGTGTAGCATGTCACCTGATTGACAAAGCGCCGATAAGTGCTTGGCACGCTCTTGAGACAGTCAAGCTTGCTGCACCTTTTTTACCCAGCACAATCCTATGTGCTGGCAGCAATTATCGGGACCATAATGCAGAAAAAGCAGACTCACCGACCAGTGGTAAGGAACCTGAATTTTTTATTAAAACGGCAGATTCATTAATTGGTCCGGACTGTGCTATTATCCATGAGCCCTTACTAACAAAAAAACTTGATTGTGAAACGGAGCTTGCGATAATTATTGGTAAGGAAGGCCGATGCATTCCACGTGCGAACGCCCTCGATCATGTATTCGGTTATACCATAGCTAATGATGTGACTGCCCGGGATCGTCAGGTGCGAACTACAGACGGCATTGTTTGGTATGACCTTGCGCGTGGTAAAGCTTTTGATACCAGCGCACCACTTGGTCCTTGCGTGGTAACGTCGGATGAAATAGACAATCCACAATTTCTTAATCTCAAAACTTGGATCAATGGCGAGCTTAGACAGTCAAGCAATACCGCACACATGATATGGACTTGCGCTGATCTCATTCATTTTTTTTCAGTTAGTTTTACACTGAAACCTGGCATGGTCATCATTACCGGCACTCCGGCAGGAACAGCGTGGTCAGTGGATGGGGAGTTGGGAGGCAAGTGGGGCGCAGCAAAAGGATTGGTGCCAGCAACTCGTTATTGTTTGCCGGGTGATATAGTGGAGTCCGAAATTCAAAGTATTGGAACATTACGCAACTCGATTGAAACTGCACGATAATCGGTACTAGATAAACTAATCTGCCAACAACCCGGAATTAGGTGTGAGCATCTATCGTTCTTCAGTAACTTAATTTTCCTGTTAGTATTAGTAAGTAAAACAAAATCATTCATCAAAGCATACTAGAACAGCTGCATTAGCTATAACTACCGCATCATTACCATCTTCGTTTAGTACCTCTAAACCACCTTCTACAACGCTAATATCCACTTCTCCATATGGCAGCTCTTTTACCACCTCTTCATCATCAACCGCACTAGGATTTGGCACGCC
>CAYRUX010000124.1:0-6435 GCA_964427515.1 uncultured Rhizobiaceae bacterium | reverse complement strand
GAACATCCAGTGATGTTGAACCGTGCCCCCACACTTCACCGATTAGGAATTCAAGCTTTTGCACCTGTGTTGATAGAGGGGAAGGCTATTCAGTTGCATCCTCTTGTATGTGCAGCATTTAATGCTGACTTTGACGGTGATCAAATGGCCGTTCATGTTCCGTTATCGCCTGAGGCTCAGCTGGAAGCACGAGTTTTAATGATGTCGACTAACAATATTTTAAGTCCGGCAAACGGGAAGCCAATCATAGTGCCTAGTCAGGATATTGTACTAGGAATATACCACTTATCCTATTCTCGTTCAGGTGAGCCTGGGGAGGGAATGTGTTTTTCGGACATTTCTGAAGTAAAAAAGGCTTTAGAGGCTGGTGCCGTGACGCTACATTCCAAGATTGTTTGTCGCGCTAATATTATGAATTCTGAGGGCGAGTATGTAGTTAAGCGAGTAGATACCACACCTGGCAGAATGTTGCTTTCAGAGGTATTGCCACAAAATTCGAACGTATCGTTCGATGACATTAATAGGCTTCTAACGAAGCGCGAATTAAGTTCGGTATTTGATACGGTATACCGTCATTGTGGGCAGAAAGAGACAGTAATATTTGCCGATCAGGTCATGAAGCTTGGTTTTAGTTATGCTGGTAAGGCAGGTATTTCTTTTGGCAAAGATGATATGATTATCCCTGAACAAAAGAATAACCTAGTTTCTGAAACCCATTCTTTGGTGGAGCAATATGAACAACAGTAATCTGCAGGTTTAATTACACAAGGTGAAAAATATAACAAAGTTATTGATGCATGGTCGCAATGTACTGACAGGGTTGCGTCAGTGATGATGGCTGGTATGTCAGAATCAGCCCAGGATCTGCAAGAACAAAATAGTAAAGACCTAAATTCAATTTATATGATGGCTCACTCCGGTGCGCGAGGTTCGGAAGCGCAAATGAAGCAATTGGCAGGTATGCGTGGATTGATGGCCAAGCCATCTGGTGAAATTATTGAAACTCCAATAATTTCTAATTTTAAAGAGGGATTGTCTGTGCTGGAATATTTTAATTCCACTCACGGAGCACGTAAGGGTCTGGCAGATACGGCTTTAAAGACAGCTAATTCAGGCTATCTGACACGTCGACTGGTTGACGTTGCGCAGGATTGTATTATCGTTGAAGAAGATTGTGGTACGAATGCGGGATTGACGGTGCGAGCAGTAGTTGAAGGTGGAGAAATTATTTCACCTCTCAGCGAACGGATTTTGGGTAGGGTAACCTCCGTAGCAGTACTTAATCCAGACAACAGTGAGGAACTTATACCCGCCAATCATTTACTTGATGAGCGTAATGCAGACTATGTTGAAAAAATGGGTGTTGATGAGGTTATGATCCGATCGGTTCTGACTTGTGAGACCCAGGATGGTGTATGTGGACATTGTTACGGTCGAGACTTGGCGCGGGGAACCTTTGTTAACATAGGCGAAGCTGTAGGTGTTATTGCAGCACAGTCTATAGGAGAGCCTGGCACCCAATTAACTATGCGGACATTTCATATTGGAGGTACTGCACAGCGCGGAAGTGAGCAATCTAGCGTTGAGGCTGCTATTGATTCAGTTTTGAGCATAGAAAATCAAAGCTCAGTGATTGATAGTTCCGGTATTGAAGTGGTAATGGGACGCAACTGCGAACTGATTTTAAAAGATAAAAGGGGTACAGAGCGCGCGCGGCATCGGTTACCTTATGGCTCAAAATTATTTGTCAAGGATGGACAAAAATTGAAGAAGGGCGAGGCTTTAGCCACATGGGATCCATTTACGCTACCTCTTATTTCAGAAAAGACCGGAAAGATTCAGTTTATAGACATGACTGAGGGAATATCGTTTCGGGAGACCATGGACGAGCAGACTGGAGTGTCTAATATGGTCGTTGTGGATTGGCGTCAGCAACCAAAGGGAGCTGACCTTAAACCAAGAATAGCACTTGTAGGAAATGATGGGAACTTGCTCACATTGTCAAACGGCCGAGAAGCTCAGTATCTTCTTTCTGTTGACGCTATTCTCAATGTGGAAAACGGAGATACCGTGCATGCTGGTGATGTGTTAGCAAGAATTCCAAAGGAGTCTTCAAAAACTCGAGATATTACCGGTGGCTTGCCAAGAGTTGCGGAATTATTTGAAGCACGCAAGCCCAAGGATCATGCCATAATTAGTGATATAGATGGGCGAGTAGAGTTTGGCAAGGATTACAAGTCAAAACGTAGAATAATAGTAGTTCCAGAAAACGAAGAGGATGCCGTTGAACATCTTATACCAAAAGGTAAACATATTAGTGTGCAAGAAGGAGATTTTGTACGTCGAGGAGACCCTCTAATGGATGGTAATGCTGCGCCTCACGATATTCTTAGAGTATTGGGGGTTGAGGCACTCGCAGTCTATTTAATTCAGGAGATTCAAGAGGTTTATCGTCTTCAAGGGGTTAAGATTAATGACAAGCATATTGAAGTAATTTGTCGTCAGATGATGCAAAAAGTTGAGATAACTGATCCCGGTGAAACAACATTCCTTATTGGAGAACAGGTAGATCGTACAGAATTTGATGAAATTAATGCGAGAGCAGAAAGGGATAAGCATTCTCTAGCTAAAAGTATTCCTATTTTACAAGGTATTACAAAGGCTTCGCTACAAACGCGTTCATTTGTTTCTGCTGCTTCATTTCAGGAAACAACGAGAGTTTTGACTGAGGCAGCGGTTTCGGGAAAATCAGACAAGCTGGTTGGGTTGAAGGAGAACGTAATAGTTGGGCGATTAATCCCGGCCGGCACAGGAAGCGTTGTTAGTAGAATTAATCGTGATGCCGCAAGGCGTGCTCTTGAACAGCAGTTAAACAGTAGAGAAGATGTGTCCCCTGAACCGGGAGTTTTGGTGTCGGGAGAAGAAGAAATATCGTCGGTAAACGCCGAATAAACATTTTCTAGTCAGGTTAATGGGAAGGTATTTGTCTATTATTTGGTAAATATCTTCTATTGATCTGTTATAAACTCGCATTTTCTAGTGTTTAGCGCTTGACTGGGTGACGGCAGCTCACTAGTATGCCGCTCGGTTTCAGAACGCAGTTGGGATTCACGGGTTTCGGCATCGCATTCTGAGATCAATGACGGAAAAGATTGCTATGCTGAAGAGCCGGCGAAATTTGCTCTGGAGAGGTAAGCTAGTATTACTTCTCCCTTTTGCTGTGGAAATGAGTAGTTAAAGTTTTTGTATAGTAATCTATGTTCTGGAATTTGGTGCAATTGAAGTAATTTTAGGTAGATGGGGTGAAATAGCTTATGCCGACGATTAACCAGTTGGTTCGCAAACCGAGGAAAGCACCGACGCAAAGAAATAAAGTGCCGGCTCTGCAAGCTTGCCCGCAAAAGCGTGGTGTTTGCACCAGAGTCTATACCACTACTCCCAAGAAACCAAATTCTGCTTTGAGAAAAGTGGCGAGGGTTAGGCTAACAAATGGATTTGAAGTTACCAGCTATATCCCTGGTGAAGGTCATAATCTTCAAGAGCATTCAGTTGTTATGATTCGTGGCGGGCGAGTTAAGGACTTGCCCGGTGTTCGATATCACATAGTTCGTGGAACCTTGGACACCCAAGGCATTCAAGAACGTCGCCAGCGACGATCTAAGTATGGCGCCAAACGTCCAAAATAGGAGGAATAGAAGTGTCACGGCGTCGAGCTGCAGAACGAAGAGAGATAAATCCCGACCCAAACTTTGGGGATAAGATTGTTGCCAAATTTATGAATGCGTTGATGTTGGATGGGAAGAAATCAACTGCAGAAAAAATAGTTTACGGTGCTTTTGATACCATCCAAGAACGCAGCAGTCAGGATCCTCTAAAGCTATTTCACGAGGCGCTTGAGAACGTAAAGCCAACGGTCGAAGTCCGGTCTCGTCGTGTCGGAGGTGCTACTTATCAGGTGCCCACTGAAGTGCGTTCTGATAGGCGGCAGACTTTAGCGATACGCTGGTTAATCTCAGCTGCCAAGGATAGAAGTGAGAAGACTATGAGGGAGCGATTGTCAAACGAGTTGATGGATGCTGCAGCGGGGAGGGGAACAGCTGTGAAGAAACGTGAAGATACTCATAAAATGGCTGAAGCTAATCGTGCCTTTTCACACTACCGTTGGTAAATTTACGAGAACGTAGGAATAAAAATGGCACGCAAAACACCCTTAAACCGGTTCCGTAAAATAGGCATAAAGGCGCATATTGATGCCGGTCAGCCCACGACAACTGAACGGATACTTTATTATACTGGCAAGTCCTATAAAATGGGCGAGGTCCATGATGGCAGTGCTACCATGGATTGGATGGAGCAGGAGCAAGAAAGGGGAATTACTATAACCTCTGCGGCGACTACTTGTTTTTGGCGCGAACACCGAATTAATATTATCGATACACCAGGGCACGTTGATTTCACTATTGAGGTTGAGCGCTCACTTCGCGTTCTCGACGGGGCAGTTGCAGTGTTTGATAGTGTTGCTGGGGTTGAACCCCAAACAGAGACTGTTTGGCGTCAGGCAGATAAGTATGGTGTTCCGCGGATCTGTTTTGTCAACAAAATGGATCGCGTCGGCGCGGATTTTTTTCGCACTGTGGATATGATTAAGGAAAGACTAGGGGCAAAGGTTCTGGTTTTGCAAATTCCAATAGGAAGTGAAAATCAACACATTGGTTTAGTCGATATCGTCACAATGAAATCGGTAATTTGGAAGGCTGAAACTTTAGGAGCTGAATTTGAAATTGGTGACATACCATCTGAACTTCTTGAACAGGCACAGGGTCTTCGAGCAGAGCTTACTGAGAATGTTTTAGAGTTTGACGATCATGCTCTAGAAGCGTTTTTAGATGGTGTTGAGCCTGATGAAGATACTCTCAGAAAATGTATCCGTTTGGCGACATTAAATGGGAGAATGGTACCTGTACTTAGTGGTTCAGCCTTTAAAAATAAAGGCGTACAACCGTTGTTGGATGCTGTAATTGACTATTTGCCGGCGCCTACAGATGTGCAAGCTATTCGTGGAACTGTTCCTGGAAAGGATAAGGATGTAATACGCGAAAGTACTGATGATCAGCCGTTTGCTGCTCTGGCATTCAAGGTGATGACTGATCCCTTTGTAGGGTCTTTGACATTTGTGCGTGTTTATTCAGGTGTCATGGAAACCGGTAAGATGGTGCTAAATAGCGTTAAAAGCGAGAAACAACGAGTTGGCAGAATGCTTCTTATGCATGCAAATAGTAGAGAAGACATAAGTGAAGTTCGAGCAGGAGAGATTGTAGCCATAGCAGGATTAAAAAATACAACTACTGGAGAAACGCTCTGTGAGGTAAGTAGTCCAGTAATTTTGGAACGAATGGAATTTCCAGACCCTGTTATAGAAGTTGCTGTTGAGGCAAAAACAAAGGCTGATCAAGACAAACTTTCGGTTGCTTTATCTCGCCTTGCTGATGAAGATCCTTCGTTTCAGGTTGGCACGGATCAGGAAAGTGGCCAGACCGTCATAAAAGGGATGGGCGAATTACATCTCGAGATACTTATAGATCGCATGCAAAGAGAATTTAAGGTTGGTGCAAATGTAGGACAGCCTCAAGTGGCTTACAGAGAAACGATCACCAAGACTGCTGATGTTGATTATACGCATAAAAAACAGTCAGGTGGCGCCGGTCAATTTGCACGGTTTAAGATTGAAGTTGAACCATTTAAGGCGGGAGAGGGATTTCTGTTTGAAAGTAATATCCGCGGAGGAAACGTTCCGACAGAGTATATACCTGCGGTAAAAAAGGGTTTTGATTCAGGACGTCAAACAGGAGTGATTGCAGGTTTTCCAGTCATCGATTTTAGGGTTAAGCTTGTAGATGGAGCATATCATGACGTGGATTCAAGTGCGTTGGCGTTTGAAATTGCTGGCCGAGCGGCATTTAGAGACGTAGTGGCTCGTGCTAAACCAGCTTTACTTGAGCCTATGATGAAAGTTGAGGTTGTTACACCTGAGGATTATTTAGGGGATGTTATCGGTGATTTGAATTCGCGTCGTGGTCAGATAGAAGGTATGGAGCCACGTGCCAACACTCAGGTTATACGAGCCCAAGTCCCGCTTGCTACAATGTTTGGTTACGTTAATAACCTCCGATCATTAACGCAGGGGCGTGGGCAATTTACTATGGAATTTGACCATTACCAAAAAGTTCCGACAGCGGTTTCTGAAGAAGTCCGTACAAAGTTTGCGTAGTGGGCTTGGTATTCAGAGCGATGGAATAGAGTTAAAGAAGGAAATATATCATGGCCAAAGAAAAATTTGAACGTACGAAGCCGCATTGCAACGTGGGCACTATTGGGCATGTTGACCATGGCAAGACGACGTTGACAGCGGCTATTACTAAGACTTTGGGAGAAGCG
>CAYRUX010000123.1:0-24268 GCA_964427515.1 uncultured Rhizobiaceae bacterium | reverse complement strand
TCTTTGCCTGTTTATCGACCTAAGAGTAGGTTTTCTGGTGGTGTATTCATTTTCCCCATAAGAGTGTTTTATGAGGATACGGACGCAGCAGGTATAGTCTATTACGCGAATTATCTCAAATTTATGGAGCGCGCGCGTACTGAAATGCTTAGAGGTGTTGGATTAAATCATAGGGATCTTCTTAACGAGCATAAACTTGTATTTGTCGTTCGTCGTTGCTTATTAGAGTATTTAGCAGCAGCGAGGTTAGATGATTTTATTGAAATACAGACTAAAGTTTTATGTGTAAAAGGCGCTAGTCTTGATATCGAGCAAATAGTATGTCATCGAAAAAAAATATTAGTGGAATCAAAACTAACACTCGCTTGTGTTGGCGAGCTCGGCGCACCAAGGCGTTTGCCCCCAGATCTTCGCGCAAAGTTAAATGATTTACTGGTATAAGTAATAATAGAGAAGGTGGGTGTTCGTAAATGGAAAATGATGTAGTTACAGCTGTAGAGTTAGGAGCTAGTGCTATCTCGCATAATCTATCACCGTGGCAACTATTTTTGCAGGCAGACATAATCGTCAAGGCTGTAATTTTGCTGCTAATTGGTGCGTCCTTCTGGAGTTGGGCCATCATATTTGAAAAAGTTATGCGTTTTCGGCGAATTTCTTTGTTGGCGACAAAATTTGAAACAGATTTCTGGTCGGGTGGATCCTTGCAAGACCTTTATGAAACTGTACAAAGGGAAACGAGTCATCCAATGTCACGCCTTTTTCAGTCAGCGATGCACGAATGGCAGCGTTTCTCTCAGGTGAGTGATCAACAAGTTCAAGCATCTCGCTTGGAGGGTCTTCAACGTCGCATAACCCATGCCATGAACGTATCTCTCGATAGAGAGCTTGGTCAACTCCAGAAGTATCTGGGTTTTCTTGCCACCGTTGGATCAACAGCACCCTTTGTAGGATTATTTGGCACGGTATGGGGCATAATGAATAGTTTCCAATCAATTGCAGCCAGTAAGGATACGTCGCTTGCAGTTGTAGCTCCTGGTATTGCAGAAGCATTATTCGCAACAGCTCTCGGTTTAGTAGCCGCAATTCCTTCAGTCGTAGCCTATAATAAATTAAGTGGGGATTTGGAGCAGTATAATGGTCGTTTAGAGGCATTTGGCACTGAATTCCGCTCGTTAATGTCTCGACAGTTGGAAGAGAGAGCCGCCCAGTGACTAGCGATATGCAGCTGGGAGCAGACCGGCGACGTAGATACAGTCGTCCTCTCATGAGTCAGATTAATGTTACTCCCTTTGTAGATGTTATGCTCGTATTGCTGGTAATATTTATGATTACAGCCCCACTGCTGACAGTGGGTGTGCAGGTGGATTTACCTGAGACAGAAGCAGGGCAGGTAAGTGGCGATGATGAGCCACTTTCTATATCTATTACTGCAGAAAAACTTATTTTTATTCAGGAAACCGAGACAAAATTGGATGATCTTGTTCCAAAACTGTTGGCAATATCTGAGCGTCGGGATGACATGCGAATTTTTATTAGGGCGGACGAAACCATCTCTTATGGGGAGGTAATGAAAGTAATGGGAAAGATTAATAATGCTGGTTTTAATAAAGTAGCATTGGTTACAAGGCTTAATTAGCTGCAGAGTTTTGGTACATGGGAAGAAATGGTTGGCTATTTTCTGGAGTGCTCCATGTGGGGGTTATTATGATTGCTGTATTAGGATTACCGTCCTTATTTAATAATAAAGCTGATTACATTGAGGCAACATTTGCAGTGGATATGGTATTTGAGGATGATTTGATTGAACCAAAAAAGACTGCTGAAGAAGAAATAAAAACCAAGGTAACTCTCAAAAAGATAGAAAAGAAAATCTACGAGCATGATGTTGATCAGGCAAAGCCAAAAAATATCAAACCAATTCTTCGTTCTAAAGAGCCCGAAAAAATAACCCGGCCTGAACCAATTAAATACAAAAAACTAGAAAAGTTAAGCATTCCCAAACCAGACGCTATTAAACAAATGCCTAAACCACAGTCGGTGAAACAAAATGAGCATAAGGTAGCAAGCATTCCTAAGCCAAGTTTAGTTAAGCCGCCAACTGAGAAAAAATTGTCAGCTCTTAAGAAAAATGTAAAAAAACGTAAACCGTATTTGAAACCAGACCAGACACAATCTAACTTTAAATCCTTGCTTAAGAGCGTAGTTCAAGAGGAACCTAAAAAAGTCTCTAAATCTGAGTTTGTGGATCTTGTTTCTGATATTGTAGAAACTTTGCCTGTTACAGAAGAAAGGGTTGTAAATAGTAAAGAGATTGTTGCCAGCAACCCTGGTATGAGTAGTGTACGTGCAAATCGTATTGTCGCCCTTATTACATTGAGTGTTCAAAATAATTGGAGTGTGCCCGCAGGCATAAGGGATGCTGGAGATCTTATAATAAATCTGCATATTCAATTTGAACCAGATGGGAATGTTAGAGATGTTACAATTCTTGATTCACTTGATGGCGCAAAACCGAATTTTGTTACTATGGCAGAAAGTGCACAGAGGGCAGTTTTGAAAGCAAGCCCCATTTTAGCTTTAAGAGAGTATGTTGATGATTATAACGAGTGGCGAAACGTCAAAATGAGATTTAAACCGCCTGTTTAGAATACAAAAAGTGTGGTAAATGATTTGAAACACGATAGAAAAAGGGTGACGCACATAACTAGATTGGTTGGCAAAATGAATTTGCATCTTGGTCGAGGTTTCTTTTTGAAGTCTTTATGGAGTGCCGTGGCAAAAGTTTCTTTGCTGATTCTCTTTCCGATGCTTGTAATTTGTTCTGCAAAAGCCGAATTACGTATCGATATTACGAAGGGTCAAATAGAACCTACTCCGATCGCAATTTCTGATTTGTTTGGATCAGGAGCAGAAGAATCAGTATTGGGAAAGAGAGTGTCGGATATAATCTCACGGAATCTTGAGCGTTCAGGTTTGTTTCGACCAATTGATCAACGAGCTTTCATTCAAAGACCCGAATCTATGTTAACTAGGCCAAGGTTTGCTGATTGGAGACAAATAAATGCACAAGCTTTGGTGACTGGTCAAATCAGGCTTCTCTCGGGAAATCGCCTAGAAGTAGAGTTTTATCTATGGGATATATTTTCGGAAAAATATTTGAGCGGGCTAAAGCTTACTACTGTATCGACACAGTGGCGGCGTATCGCCCACAAGGTCACAGATGAAATCTATAAGAGATTGACAGGGGAGCAAGGCTATTTTGACACTCGAATTGTGTATATAGCTGAAACGGGACCTTTAGATTCGCGAATCAAACGTCTTGCAGTGGTAGATCAAGACGGTGAAAACCTTCGTTTTCTTTCTGATGGCGAACAATTAGTTTTAACGCCAAGGTTTTCTCCTACAGCGCAAGAAATATTATATATTTCTTATAAAAAAAATGGCATTCCCCGAGTGTATTTACGTAAGATAGATTCGGGCGAGGAGGAGGCTTTAGGAAAATTCCCAGGCATGACATTTGCACCTCGTTTTTCTCCTGATGGTGGGGGTATCATATTAACCTACGCCGTAGATGGAAATTCAGATATTTTTGAAATGGACTTGAGCAGTCATAAAGTAAGAAGGTTAACTAACAATACGGCGATTGATACAAGCCCATCCTATTCGCCAGATGGAAAATTTATAGTTTTTGAATCAGATCGTGGTGGGTCACAACAAATTTATGTTATGGAGCGAAATGGTACCAATGTTCGTCGTATTACTTTTGGCAAACGGGCTAGATATGGGACGCCAGTTTGGTCCCCGCGAGGCGATTTAATTGCTTTTACAAAAAGCCAAAACAACAAGTTTTCAATAGGTGTAATAAAACCAGACGGCGATGGAGAAAGAATATTGGCGCAGGATTTTTTGGTTGAAGGGCCGACCTGGGCACCAAACGGGAGGGTTCTAATGTTTTTTAGGCAAACTGAGCGCAATCCTGATAGCGCGGAATTAGTAACCATTGATGTTACAGGGCATCACGAACGAATACTATTTACAACAACTGCGGCGTCGGATCCAGCATGGTCGCCCTTGATACCATGAAGATCCAAGTTTATAGTTTTTTAGGGTTTGCAGCTCGTAGTGTTACTTGCTGGGAACGCTTCAATGGCAAATTTTTTGTTATAGGATTTTATGAAATTCCATTTAGCTCAAAATGCTTGTACCAAAGACTTTGTAATGTTGGCCGTATTTATTTTGAGCAGCGAATGAAACAGATTTTACCTGAGGGAGTGACACGATGCATATTAAAATTTGGGGTGTAAGATGGTTGGTACCCTTAGCGGCTGTAATGATTATGGTGGCTTCCTGTGAGAGCACCCCAGAAGATGTTTCTGCTACTAGTTCTGAGGGGGATATTTCTGTAGTAACGGCTTCTGATGAGACTTTTGGTTCAAGTGATAGTGATGTTCTAGAAACCGAGCCGATTAATGTGGTGTCACAACAAGATACCATCGAGGAAGGCGATGATCCTTCCGCTCCTATTCCTGGTACTCAAGAGGATCTAGTACAAAATGTTGGTGATCGTGTATTTTTCGATACTGACAGTGCAGTATTAACACCCGATGGTAGGAGAACTTTGGAAAGACAGGCGGAATGGCTAAGGCTTTTTCCGGAACTAAATGTGACTATAGAAGGGCATTGTGATGAAAGAGGTACCCGTGAATACAACTTAGCTTTGGGGGAACGCCGTGCTACGGCTGTGCGTGATTATTTGATTACTTTTGGAGTTGAGGCTAGTCGTATGCGAACAACCAGTTATGGGAAAGAGAGACCTTATCAGCTAGGACATAACAAGGATGCCTGGGACGCAAACAGAAGATCTGTGACGGTGGTGAACTAAATCAATGTTTACTAGGGATTGAGGCATTTGGTGAGAATTAGGAGAGTTATCAAACTTTTTGGTATATTGGCATTGTGTGTCGGGTTTCCGACCATGTCGTCAGCCCAGCAGAATAGTATTGAAGACCTTGTTAGTAAGCTGGAGTATATATCGAGAAATGTACTTAAATTAGATTCTCAGATGCAAGATATTCAGAGGCGTGTTTTTGCAGGGGGTGAAATAGACAATACAGGATTGCAGGAACATGACGATACTGAAATTTATCATAAGACTATGGAGAGAATTGCAGAGTTAGAAACGCGGCTAGACCTAATCGAACAAAAACGACTACGCGAGTTTGATGGCGAATTTGATGAATTGCGTAATCTTATAGATCGAATGGACGCTCGTTTAGAGAAACTTGTTGCGGATGTGGATGACCGTTTGGGAGCAATTGAGGGTCATATGTTAAGAACCTCCTCCGAAGTGAAAGGGTCTTCTAGTAAATTGGCGAAAGAAGAGCAATCTCTTGGCTCAGAGGACTCCATTGCGACCACTGAAGTTGAAGTAGGTAAGGGTTATGAACCATCAGGTGCACCGAGAGTTCTAGGTAAAATTCCTTTAGAAAGCGGGGAGCAAAGTAATTCTCATTCTGGTTTAGAAACTCAAAGGCGTGTTAAGGAAGAATTGCTGCCAGAGGGAACTGCAGAAGAGAGATATAAGTTTGCATTTAACCTCTTACGGTCGGCTAAATACGAGCGTGCAGATAAGGTTTTGGATGCTTTTATTCAAATACACGGAGATCACAAATTAGCTGAAAATGCTTCGTATTGGAGAGGTGAAACCTATTATGCGAGAAAGTTATTTGGAGATGCTGCGCGCATTTACGGAACCAATTTACAACGATATCCTGATGGGACGAAAGCGCCTGATAATATGGTCAAATTTGGTATGGCGTTAGCGAATTTAAAACGTAATGATGAGGCTTGTCAGGCATTTAAGGAGTTAGAAAGAAAATACCCTGAAATGCCTTTAAATGTAAGGCAGGCAGCTAAAATTGGTCGTAATATGGCACTATGCCCTTAAAGAGATTTTGAAGTTTTCTGAATATTTGTTGAATTGTTAGTTATGAGCTTTCCCAAAATTATACATGGGTCTGAATCAGTGCAGTCAAGTGCATGGGTTCGAAGTAACGAGTTCACGAATTTTATGAGAAATGCTGGTCCTTTTGAACCTAAACCTCAATTAGCAATCGCAGTTTCAGGAGGCGCAGATAGTATGGCATTGTGTCTTCTTGCTTTTACTTGGGTTCAGCGACGTAAGGGTAAAATTACTGCATTGATTGTTGATCACGGACTGAGAAGAGAGTCGTTTGCGGAAGCAAAACAAGTAGGAATCTGGCTGGATAAAAGAAATATTCATCACAAAGTTCTCAAATGGCTAGGGAAAAAACCAACTACCGGTGTACAGGCAGCGGCGAGAGAAGCACGTATGGGATTAATGGCCAACTGGTGTGTTCGTAATAATATTATGCACCTACTCACCGGTCATAACATGGATGACCAGGTTGGTACATTTTTGATAAGAATGTTAGCTGGAAGTGGCTCTGATGGTTTGGCAGGAATGCCGCTAGTTTATGATTTAACAGCGCCAATCGGGGGCAGTGTTAGACTTGTTAGACCATTATTATCAGTACAAAAGGTTCGGCTCGTAGAAACTTTGAAACACAATTCACAGCCATGGATTGAGGATCCTTCAAACAGAAATCAAATTTACGCGCGTTCTCGTTTGGAGTCTGCAATTAGTAATTTGGGCCCTAGGGAGTCACTTTTACCACGCATCGCTAAAATATCGCAGCGCGCAGGTTCTGATAGGATAGCTCTTGAATCAGTTTGTGGAGAGTCCTTGGCGAGGTGTGTAGAACCTCACCCAGCCGGTTTTTTTTATCTTGATTGGAATTGTTGGAAGAGTTTGCCCAATGCCGTAGCTTTAAGGATGTTGATCCGTGTAATTTCCAGTATCTCAGTTAGTAAATATGGACCTCGGTTGTCGGTTGTTGAAAGGTCATTGAAAAACCTGATAAACGATTTTCCTAATCGAGCAATTACTATCAGCGGTTGTCGGATTATACCTAACTCCGGTAAACTTTTAATTTGCAGAGAGACGAGAGCAGTACAAGATATGGTAATTATTGACCCTGGAGTTCCTATTATGTGGGATGGTAGGTATAGGGTTAAATTATCTGTAAACGCTAAATTTAAGGGCAAATGTACTGTGGGCAAGCTTGGTCTGGGGGAAATTAATTATTTGCGTAAAGAAATGGGTCGCCCGAACGAGGTGTTTAAACATATTCCAGGCCCGGTACGGCCGACCTTGCCTGCCTTCCGAGACCTTGACGGGGTGCTTGCGGTACCCCATTTAATGTATAGTAAAACCGGTGAACAACATAAATTTTCGTCTGAATTTAGGCCATCGTTTGGTGCGGGATTACATATGTTTGGCCCACTGTGCTAGTTTATGATAGTTTTTATATTTTGGTATGAGTAGAAAATGGAGTATACGGTAAGATATTGATTAGAGCGTTTACCAAGGTTACGGTGGTAGATGGCGGTTGATATTCGGAGTGAATTATACAAATTCCGTACAATTAAGTGAACTTGAGGATTATGTGTTGGGTAGTTTTGGAAAGAACATAGCGCTTTGGATTATAATTGGCCTACTGTTGGTGGCGTTGTTTCAATTATTTCAAGGTGGGTCGTCAGAAGGTTCCGGTCAGGAGCTGGCCTTTTCTAGTTTTATGGCTGATGTAGAAAACGGCTTAATTTCTGACGTTATAATTGAAGGCCAAAGTGTTACGGGTCATTACATGGATGGCAAGAAATTTAGTACTTATGCTCCTAATGACCCAGCATTAGTTGAAACGTTGAGATCTCACAACGTTAAGATAACGGCTACCCCAGTTGATAATGGTGTACCATTTCTAAACATATTACTCTCATGGTTTCCAATGTTGTTGCTGGTGGGCGTTTGGATATTCTTTATGCGTCAGATGCAGTCTGGGGGCGGAAGAGCTATGGGTTTTGGAAAGTCCCGTGCCAGATTGCTCACGGAGCGGCAAGGTAGGGTAACCTTTGACGATGTAGCTGGCATTGATGAAGCTAAAACAGAGCTTGAAGAAATAGTGGAATATTTACGTGATCCGCATAAATTTCAAAAGCTTGGTGGAAAAATCCCAAAAGGTGTTTTATTAGTGGGTCCTCCTGGGACAGGAAAGACACTTCTAGCTAGGGCGATAGCTGGGGAAGCAAATGTGCCATTTTTTACAATTTCATGATCAGATGTTGTTGAAATGTTTGTAGGGGGCGGCGCAAGTCGTGTCCGAGATATGTTTGAACAAGGTAAGAAAAATGCCCCATGTCTTGTATTTATCGATGAAATTGACGCTGTCGGCAGGCATCGAGGGGCTGGTTTAGGAGGTGGTAATGATGAACGAGAACAGACCCTCAATCAGCTTTTAGTGGAAATGGATGGTTTTGAAGCAAATGAGGGTGTGATATTAATTGCAGCTACAAACAGACCTGATGTTTTAGACCCGGCACTGCTTCGGCCTGGTAGATTTGACCGTCAGGTTGTTGTGCCTAATCCCGACGTTTTAGGTAGAGAAAAAATTCTTAAAGTACATATGCGCAAGGTTCCTTTAGCACCAGATGTTAATCCGCGTACTATTGCTCGAGGCACCCCCGGTTTTTCAGGAGCAGACCTAGCTAATTTGGTCAACGAAGCTGCTTTGCTAGCTGCTAGGAGGGGCAAGCGGGTCGTTACGATGGCAGAATTTGAAGATGCAAAAGATAAGGTCATGATGGGTGCAGAGCGTCGTTCAATGGTAATGACTGACGAAGAAAAACGACTTACTGCTTATCATGAAGGTGGACACGCGATAGTTGCAATCAATCTGCCGGCATCAGACCCAATCCATAAAGCTACAATCATTCCGAGGGGAAGGGCTCTGGGAATGGTTGTTCGTCTTCCGGAGGGCGATAGGATTTCAATTAGCCGTGAGAAATTGGAGACTGATATAGCTGTTGCTATGGGCGGACGCATAGCCGAGGAAATGATCTTTGGGTATGACAAGGTAACTAGTGGCGCGTCTTCAGATATTAAAATGGCGACGTCAATCGCAAGAAGCATGGTTACGCAGTTTGGGATGTCAGATGAATTAGGTCCGCTGAGTTATAATGAAAACGAACAGGAAGTTTTTCTGGGACATTCCGTGACACAAACAAAAAATGTTTCAGAAGACACATCCAATGCGATAGACAGAGAAGTCCGTCGTATAGTCGACGAAGGTTACAAAAAAGCCCAGAATATACTTACCACAAACGAAAAGCAGTTGCATAGTTTGGCGAATGCTTTGTTGGAATACGAAGCATTGGATGGCACTGAAATTGAGGCAATATTACGTGGTGAAACATTTTCTCGGCCTGATGATGATGATCCGCCTGTACGAAAGGGGAACCGAGGGGCAGTACCCAATTCTGGGGAGACTGCTCAACCAATAGATCTTGAACCGAGACCAGAACCAAGCTCTTGATAGCGGTTTCTGATATTTGGAATTGGTTAGTTCAATAGGAGACTCCCTAAACCTTGACGGGCTTGAGTCACATTTGATTGGCAAACCACGGATTTACCTTCGTCCGCTAAATTTTAGGTATCGCCAAAATCAGTCAGTTGAAGATATTGAGTTAATTCTCTGCTCTAATGGCCTGCTCAGGAGCTTATCACTTAAAAAGCCAGATTTGGAGAAGTGGGCGGCTGGGATTGGTGGAATAGTACAAAATAGAATTTATTCTTTATTAAAAAATATTGATCGTGTGAAATCACCTATTTGTGGCATTGAGGTCGACCGACCGCGCATAATGGGTGTTGTTAATATTACACCAGATAGTTTTTCTGACGGTGGAGAAAACTATAATCCTGAGGTTGCCATTAATACGAGTTTAGACATGACGAATGCTGGTGCAGACATAATAGATATAGGCGGAGTTTCGACTCGCCCAGGCTCCAGGCCTCCTTCTGAGGAAGAAGAGTTTGCTCGTGTTATTCCAGTAATCAAAAAATTAAAAGAGCATCACATTATCGTATCTATAGATACCCGGCGTTCTTCTATAATGGAGGCAGCACTGGAAGCTGGAGCTAGTATTATAAATGATATTTCTGCACTTACAGCAGATTTAAAGAGTTTGAAGTTTGCAGCGAAATGTAACGCTCCAATCATACTAATGCATATGCAGGGTGTTCCTGAAACTATGCAAGAGTCTCCGCATTATGATCATGTATCTATAGAAATATTTGACTATCTTGAGGCGCGAATAAATACCTGCATCGCCGCGGGGATATCTAAGGATAGGTTAATTATCGACCCAGGAGTTGGTTTTGGTAAGACAGTTGAACATAATGTACAACTACTCAGAGATTTGGCTATTTTTCATGGTTTAGGTTGTTCGATTCTTATTGGAGCATCTCGCAAATCATTCATCGGCAGTTTAAGTAACTCAGAACAAGTAGATAATCGGTTGTCAGGTTCGATATCTGCCGCATTACACGCTGTTTCGCTGGGAGCCCAGATAGTAAGAGTTCATGACGTAGCAGAGACTAATCAAGCGCTGAAGGTATGGCGTGAGTTACAATAAGGAAGTTAAGGCACGATGATTGATAGCAATTTATGTGCATTTATGGTTACGTCAGTAGTCACTAATTTTTCGGATATATTTTAATTCATGAGAAAAAAATTTTTTGGTACCGATGGTATAAGGGGCAAAGCAAACACTCCGCCGATGACTGCTGAGATTGCGCTAAGGGTAGGGGAGGCTACGGGTGCACATTTTTTGAGGGGTGAGCATCGTCATAGAGTGGTTATTGCTAAAGACACTAGATTATCTGGTTATATGTTAGAGCCAGCGTTGACGGCTGGATTTATTTCTGTAGGCATGGATGTAATTTTGGTTGGGCCGTTACCCTCACCTGCAGTAGCGATGTTAACGCGATCATTAAGAGCTGATGTTGGGGTTATGATTTCTGCTTCTCATAATTCTTACGAAGACAATGGGATAAAATTGTTTGGACCAGATGGATACAAGTTATCGGATAAGGTCGAATCTGAAATTGAAGCGAGAATGAACGGTGTCGACAAAGGCTATCTTGCAAGACCTGCTGGTCTTGGCAAAGCAAAGCGTTTGGATGATGCCGGGTCTCGCTATATTGAGTTTGTTAAAAATACTTTCCCCAGAAATCTTAGTTTAGATGGCTTAAAAATTGTAGTTGATTGTGCTAATGGTGCGGGGTACCGGGTAGCTCCGACAGTATTGTGGGAGTTAGGTGCTGAAGTCATTTCTGTGGGAGTTGAACCAGATGGCCTTAACGTAAATTCCGGTTGCGGGTCGACAGATTGTAACGTGATGCAAGCTGCAGTAGCAGCTCATGGGGCTGACCTAGGTATTGCCCTAGATGGCGATGCAGATCGTGTGCTTATGTGTGATGAAAAAGGTGCTCTTTTGGATGGTGATCAAATTATGGCGTTGGTCGCTGAATATTGGGCGCGTACAAACAGATTGCGTGGTGGCGGAGTTGTAGCAACAGTTATGTCCAATCTTGGATTAGAACGTTACTTAGAGAGTCTTGGACTTAAACTTATACGTACCAAAGTAGGTGATAGGTATGTGGTTGAGCATATGCGCCAAAATGGGTTTAACTTGGGAGGTGAACAGTCCGGCCATATCATATTGAATGACTATGGAACAACTGGTGATGGACTAATTGCAGCATTACAGACTTTGGCGGTACTTGCTGAATCAGGTCGACAAGCTAGTGAAGCCGTCAGGCTATTTTCGCCCACACCCCAGGCATTGCAAAATTTTTCTTATGGTAAGGCAGATCCTCTTCTAGAGAAACAAGTAAAAGTAGCGATAGAAGAAGGAGAATCAAGACTTGGTAAAGACGGTCGCCTTGTGATTCGAAAATCGGGAACGGAGCCAGTGGTAAGAGTGATGGCTGAAGGAGATGATGCCTCACTGGTTACTGAAGTAGTGGATAATATTGTTAGTGTTATGCAGGAATCGCTTCGATAAAGGTATTAATATAATTATATTTTTGTGACGGTTTGGTGGTTTTATGAAGGGTCGTGTACTAATCATTGCAGGGTCTGACTCAGGTGGGGGTGCGGGTGTTCAGGCTGATTTGAAAACTGTAACGGCTTTAAGAGGGTACGCTGGCACTGCAATCACCGTTCTTACGGCTCAGGATACTAGTACAGTTAAAAAAATTGAGCCAGTATCCAGTGAAATGATAGCTGAACAAATAAGGATGATGCTCAATGATATAGGGGCTGATTGTATCAAGACAGGCATGCTATTCAGTGCAGAAATCATCACTGTAATTGTTAATGTTCTAAACGATTATCCTGAAAACTTTCCATTGGTTGTTGATCCTGTGCTTATCTCAAAGAGTGGAGATAAATTGCTACAACAGGATGCCATAAACGTCTTGAAGTCTCAATTAATTGGAAGAGCCGCTTTAGTAACCCCGAACATACCAGAAGCTGAAGTTCTTAGTGGTATTCGCGTTAGAAATCAAATGGAAGTTATAGAGGCAGCAAAAAGGATCCGAGAATTAGGAGTTTCAGCTGTTCTGGTTAAAGGGGGACATATGGAAGGAAAAGTCGTAACCGATTTTCTATATTCGGATCAAGGCACAGAAATTTTTGAAAATGAACGTGTTAATAGTATACATACTCATGGGACTGGGTGCACCTTATCTTCTGCGATAGCGACAGGCCTTGCGCAGGGTATGAACTTATCATCTGCAGTTCTGCGAGCAAACAAATATGTCTTTCAGGCCATCAATTCGGCGCCAGGTTTTGGACATGGTCATGGGCCTCTTAATCATTGTGTGACTGTTAAATCTATTGGAGATATTTAGTCAATCTAATTTGTAACTATAAACGTATGCGAAGGGAGTGCTCTATTCAAATTACTAGGATTAGTAGCGCTGCGTGGGAAACAGCGTTGGTTAAACCCTATGCGGCCTGAAGATGCGCTGTGGGCAAAAGGTGAGGTGCAGAGACTAAAATTATCACGATCGAAACCATACAGGGGTGTACGGCATTTAAAATTTTAGTTTTCAACTAATCTGGTGAACCTGTAACGAATATGATGTGTATGAAAATTCTGAAAAGAAAAACTCAAGTTTAAAATGCCTAAAGAAATTGTTGTAGAAAAATATGACAGAGCGATCTTTATATGGCTTGTTTTACTATGTCTTCTAATTTTTTCGATGATACTGCTTGGTGGTGCCACGAGGCTTACTCATTCTGGGTTATCAATGGTCGAATGGCATCCCGTTCTTGGTATTCTTCCACCAATTAATGAAAGCGATTGGCTAGAGGAATTCACAAAGTATCAGCAATTTCCTGAGTATCAAAAAATTAACTTTGGCATCTCTCTACAAGAATTTAAACGTATTTATTTATTTGAATATTCCCACCGAGTATTGTGCCGCTTTTTAGCAGTAGCGTTTGTATTACCATTTGCATATTTTTTGATCAGGCGAGCGATATTTCGAAAATTTGCTTGCAAACTTCTTGTTATTCCCATCTTAGGAATTTTTCAGGGCGTATTAGGTTGGTATATGGTAAAAAGTGGCTTAGTTGATAGACCTGATGTTAGTCCCCATAGATTAGCGGCTCATCTTGGTTTGGCAGTAATAATTTATGGGTATACTTTTTTATTGGCTGTGTCGGTATATCGATCTCGTAAGCACGTTAATTCCTTTGTGCCACCACCAAAAATCATAGTGGTTTTTACAAGTGGTGCTGTAGTAATGGTTTTTTTAACCATATTGGCGGGTGCTTTTGTAGCCGGAAACGATGCTGGACTAGCTTTCAACACTTTCCCCCTTATGGATGGCCAACTCATACCAAGCAATATATTTTCCTTACAACCTTGGTGGCATAATATATTTGAGAATGTTGCACTGGTACAATTAATACATCGTCTATTAGCGTTAGTGACATGCATATTAGTTATAGGCTTATGGCTGAGTACACTAAAATTCTCTTTTTCTTCAAGAGTTAGATTCTCATTTTTTTTCTGTGTTGT
This sequence comes from uncultured Rhizobiaceae bacterium, assembly GCA_964427515.1. Lineage (GTDB taxonomy): Bacteria > Pseudomonadota > Alphaproteobacteria > UBA828 > UBA828 > CAYRUX01. The sequence continues at coordinate 10,255 of CAYRUX010000123.1, read as the reverse complement.
ATTGTTACTTCTTCAGTTTTTATTGGGTATTATGACACTAACACTATTCGTTCCAATTTCGTTGGGGATTGCGCATCAGGCTGGCGCTATATTAGTATTTAGTAGCATGCTTTGGTGTTGGCGTGAGCTTATCATTCAAAGTAAAAGAAAAATTTTGGGTGACTAGCCTTACTTTTGTTGCCAGCTAAAAGTAGGCATAAAGGCGGAGGGTCGTTCATTTTCTTCTTGGCATATTTTTTCAAGAATAACCTGATTTGGAATTTCTGTTCTTTCAATGCCTAGTTTCTTCGCTAAAAGTCCACCAGTTATCAATAGCGAATCATATCCAGCTAACCGCGCCCCTGGAATATCTGTTGCTAATCCATCACCTACAGCTAAAACGCGACTTTTTGACGGAATCTTTAGGATATTTGAACAAAGGTTATAAACATATGGGTATGGTTTTCCAATATAAATAACATGCCCGCCCAAACCTAAGTAATGACTCGCTAAGGCGCCAGCACAAAGTTCCCTATTGCCTAAACGAATGACTTCATAGTCTGGATTTATACATACCATAGTCAGTTTATATTTTAATGCCTCAAGAAGTATATCCCGATGTGCATCAATGGTTGTGCGTTCTTCGCTAAGTCCAATGGCTAAAATAAAATCTGCGTTTGACAAGGATTCTGTTATCGAAAAACCAAGGTCATCCAACAAATCATCATCTCCAGCTGATGCTAATATATAGTAGCGATGACCCAGTCCTGACACAGGCGTTTTGTAATTTGGCGACCGGAATGCCATCCTAGCCGCTTCCCCGGAACAAAGTATATCGTCATAGAGTTCGCGAGAAATTCCCTTATCCAGTAAAGTTCTAGCAGTTTTGTTAGCTCTTCGTGGTGCGTTAGATAGAAAAACAACACGTTTATTTCTTTTACGTAGTTGTTCAAGACAATCTACGGCTTCGGGAAATGCTGCGCCCCCTTGGTGAATAACTCCCCAAACATCAACAATAAATCCATCATAGGAATCAACTAGGTTCTGTAGGCCTTGAATCAAAGGAATCTTCATGCATTTTAGACTTTCAAATAATGACTTTTTTGATATCAGGTCCAGTTTGGAGGAGGTATGTTAGTTTGCAAATAAAATACGATTACGGGTATTTGCATACTCAATTAACTACAAATAGCAAATGAAAAATATCCAGCGTAAAGTAATTAAGTCATGGCTTTACACATGATTTCTTTTACCGGGAGTGGCTTTGCACAGTAATGGCCTTTGAGGTAATATTTTTGCCAGAGCCTCAAAAATTGAATTTTCTGTTTTCCAATATAGGTTTTTATTTGTTGTTACTGATCTTGAATTACATAAGGAGACAGATAAAAGGTGAGAATCCTAGGTTTTGGCGCCCTAATTATTGGGATTGGTATATTAATCGGCCTCGTAATTTTTGAAGGCGCTGGAGATATTGGCGCTGCTATTGCGGCGGTTGGTTGGGGTCTCATATTAGTCGTGGTGTCCCGAATTATCCCAATATTATTGGATGGTTACGTGTGGGGTTACCTATTTCCCCCAAGCATTAAACCATCTGTAGCTCACTTATTGTGGGCGCGTTGGATCGGGGAAGGAGTAAATACTTTAATGCCAGCTCTGCAGGTGGGGGGTGCACTTGTTCGAACTAGATTGTTGATTGTTCGTGGGTTCCCCGGAAGATTTGTGGGTGCCAGTGTTGTTGTGGATCTTACTCTAAGTACTCTAACTCAACTGCTTTTCACTCTTGTAGGAGTTGGATTATTATTATCTCATTACGGTAATAATGATATTGCAAAAGGTGCTGGAGCCGGTGTAGCGCTAGGTTTAATTATGGTAATAGGATTCTGTATTCTCCAACACCGCGGTGTTTTTGGGTATCTTGCAGGGATTGTGTCACGGATAGCAAAGGGTCGAGATTGGGTTAGTGCAGTCGGTGGAGCAGAGGCTCTTGATGAGGCAATACGTTCGCTTTATAAGCGCCGACTTGATTTGACTCTAAATGCAGTAGGTCAAATTTTAGCGTGGGCTATCGGAGCCACCGAAATTTGGTTGGCCTTATATTTTATGGATATACCTATCACGATTGCGGATGCAATTTTAATTGAAAGTTTAATTCTTGCATTGCGTTCTGCAGTATTCTTTGTTCCAGGTGCTCTTGGAGTTCAAGAAGGAGCTTTTGTTTTGTTGGGTGCTGTAATTGGTTTAGGTCCCGAAGTATCGCTAGCTCTATCTTTAATCAAGCGTGTAAGAGAACTCGTGATTGGTATACCTGCATTGCTAGTATGGCAGCTCATAGAAGGAAAACGTCTTCTGTCCCAGAAGACCCAGAATGCAGAGAGTCGAGAGAGAGATCAGGAAGGATCACTTTCTTAAACAATGGTAAACAGTCTTCCGGTAGTAAGTAAGAATAGGGAAGGTTACTTTTCACCACATCCTTTGTTAACAACCTTTTGTATCAGTGTAATAGTCTCCTGCACGCCATATAGAGCTACGAATGAACCCATTCTTGGGCCATTTTTTTGGCCAAACAGTATCTGATAAAGAGTCATAAACCAATCTCGTAGATTTTCAAAGTTGTGGCGTTTTCCTACATCATAAATATTACTCTGAATTTCCTCTGCTTGAACACCTTGTGGAAGTGAATCTAAAACTACAATTAATTCCTCTAAGGCTTTAACGTCTTCGTTACTGGGTTGTTTGTACTGCTTGTTTGGCTTTACGAAATCTTTATAGTAATTGATTGCTAATGTTACTAGCGCGTCAAGTGAAGGAGAGTTTTTTGGTGAAGCATCAGGTAAATAGCGGGTAATAAACCCCCAAAGTATGGATGAATTCTCAGTATTGCAGACGCTTACAAGGTTAAGAAGCATAGAATAACTGATTCTAGTTTCTGATTTTGGGGGTAACCCATTATGTATATGCCAGATTGGATTTTCTAGCTGTTGGTCTTTGGCTAAAGTTGGGTACTTTTCTACATGATTAAGGTAATCGTCAACATGGCGGGGAATTACATCGAAGTGTAAACGTTTGGCGCGACGAGGTGTGCTAAACATGTAAAGTGATAGGCTTTCTGGGGTTCCATACCTGAGCCATTCCCCAATTGTGAGGCCATTCCCTTTTGATTTTGATATCTTTTGGCTATTTTCGTCTAAAAATAGTTCATAATTAAACCCCTCGGGTGGCGTCGAACCTAGGATGCGACAAATTTTTCCTGATAATTCTACAGAGGATATTAGGTCTTTTCCGGCCATTTCATAGTGAATGCCAAGGGCATGCCATCTCATGGCCCAGTCTACTTTCCATTGAAGTTTACAGTTACCACCAGTTACGGGCACTTCTATAACTTTTCCAGTTTCACTTTTATAACAAACCGTGCCTGCATCTATATTTACCTCTATCATAGGTACCTGAAGGACACGTCCTGTGCTGGGACATATGGGTAAAAATGGACTATAGGTTGCTCTTCTTTCGGGTCCCAGAGTTGGTAAAATAACAGCCATAATCTCGTTATAGTGATTGAGAGTTCTGGTTAACGTAGCGTCAAAATCTCCCTGTTTGTAACATTCTGTTGAACTTTTAAATTCATATTCAAAGCCAAATGTGTCCAGAAATGCACACAACATCGCGTTATTATGATGTCCAAAACTTTCATGAGTATTAAATGGATCAGGTATGCTCGTGAGAGGTTTCCCTAGATGTTTTAAAATGAGCTCTCTATTAGGAACGTTGTCAGGGACTTTTCTGAGCCCATCCATATCGTCAGAGAAAGCAATTAACCGTGTAGGAAGGTCGGAAAGTAATGAAAAAGCGTTTCTGACCATAGTAGTTCTTGCTACCTCGCCAAATGTACCAATGTGGGGTAATCCCGAAGGGCCATAACCAGTTTCAAATAATACAGAATCATCGTTGGGAGGAATTTTTTGAAATCGTTTTATTAAAGTCATGGCTTCTTTAAATGGCCAGGCCTTTGAATCGTGTGCAAGATCAGACAGTTCGGGCAGATCAACAGTGATCAAAGCATTTCTCCTAATATAAACTCGAAATGTTCAAATTGTGCAAAGTGCATTAAGTACTTTAGTTGTTATACTACAGGTATGTATAGAGTCGTTCTAAATAATGGAACCAAAATAGAAAACCACCGTGTTATTAATTTGCCAGAGATACCGATTGTGGTTTCATCCCCGGATGGGGTTATATGGTTAGAGCCAGCTGGCGTTGTTGAAAAAATTAGTATTTTAGAAGCTAGACACCGACTTGTTAAGGGTGGTTTGACACCATTTCTTATTCACAGCCGTGCGTTTTGTCGAGACATAGGGTTAGATTCTTTGCGTTCATTCGATGTGCTTGAGTTATTCGCATTTGTTAATCCTACAACATTTTGTCTCCCTACACATTTAGGTATAGCAGATGCGTTACAATTAGAACGACCTAATAATCAATTAGGTGAACCACTTATAGTTCTTGATGCCGTTCGAGAGCTACTGTTGTTATTAGCGAGAAGAAATTTAGAAGAAGCAAGTAAAAATCATTCTGTTCGCTTGATTGCCAGGTTATTGGCTATATCAGTATGGATTTGGGGTAATTTAGTTACAGCTGCGCTTTTTGATATAGATGAATACAAAGAAAACATTAAATTATCTGAAAACGATTCACCGGAATCAGTTGCACTCACAACTGATGTGTTACACGTATGGGAGCAACTAGAAGAATGGGAAGATTGTGTTACTCTGGATCCAACAACAGACTTCGGGGTAGAGCGCTCCGAGGTTCTAACGCGGCTAGCATCTACGGTTGGCGATGACGCGGAATATCGTCCTACTCAGGAAGTTTTCTCTTCGGTTATCTCTTCAGCCTTTCAGACTAGAGGAGATTCCGATGGCCCAGACCTTGTAATGGTAGAGGCGGGCACAGGGGTGGGTAAAACACTAGGTTACATTGCGCCAGCCAGTCTGTGGGCTGAGAAAAATGACGGCACAGTGTGGATTTCAACGTTTACTCGTAATCTACAGAAGCAAATAGATAGAGAGCTGGGCCGGCTATTTTCTAATAGCAAGGTTAAAGCTGAAAAAGTGGTAATTCGAAAGGGTCGGGAAAATTACATCTGTTTGCTTAATTTTGAAGAGGCAATGAAACGTGACCGTGCTGTAACGGTCGAGAAAGATATAATCGCGTTGGGTATTATAGCTCGTTGGATACAAGAGACCCGAGATGGGGATATGATTGGTGGAGATTTCCCAGCTTGGCTCAACCACCTTCTTGGCTACAATCGTATGGCCTCTCTTACTGACAGGAGAGGCGAATGTATCTTTACTGCTTGTCAACACTATCAAAAATGCTTTGTTGAAAAAAATCAACGGAAAACCTTAGGTGCCGAAATTGTAGTAGCAAACCATGCTATTACTATGCGAGAAGCTGTTAGAGGTGCCTTTAGTTCTAGAAGTGGAAGAGAGCCAACCAGATTTATTTTTGATGAAGCGCATCATCTTTTTGATGTAGCAGATTCGGTTTTCTCTTGGCATTTAACAGGGCGAGAAACTCAAGAATTCCGACGTTGGATACTAGGCGCTGAACTTCAAAATAGGAGTATTTCTAGACTTGGCCTGAAGGGAAGACTTGAAGATTTAGTGTTTAATGATGATGAGGCAAAGGAGGCTATAAAAGCAATTATTGAGGGCGCAAATAAATTGCCTGCTGATGATTGGATGCAACGAATTTCAGGGGGATGTGCTTCTGGATTAGTGGAGATCTTCCTTGCTAAGGTATATGAACAAGTCAAGGCGCAAAACTCTTCCAATACTTTGTTCTATGATTCAGAAACGCAGATTAAACCACAAATTGAAGGGTTAATTGAAGCAGCAACAGTATTAATTAATGGCTTTGAAGCTATTCTAAAACCTTTATTAAATTTAATCGAACGTCTGAAGCTTATTTTTCAGGAGCAATCTTGCAATTGGGATAAGGGAAAATGTTATCGGTTAGAAAGTCTTATTCGCGGCCTTGTTTGGCGCTCAGAGGAACAGGTGGGCGTCTGGTGCAAAATGTTAGAGATACTAAAGATGGATGAGAAAGACCAAGACGCAACACAATCGCGGTCTAATCAATTTGTTTATTTGTTCTCTATTGAACGTTATGACAATAAAGAAATAGATGTTGGTATGCATCGTTACAACCTAGACCCAACGGAACCGTTTGCTAATTTTGTCCTTACTCCATCTGATGGTGTGGCTTTGACATCTGCTACGCTGCGCGACAATTCGCCCGATATTATTTCTGACTGGAAATTAGCCGAGACCCGGATGGGAACTAACCATGTTTCATCCGTCAACCCTACTCGGTTCGATATTTTATCACCCTACAGTTACAACAAACAAACTCGTATTATTATAGTTACAGACGTTTTAAAAAATAATATAGAACAAGTTGCATTAGCATACCGTGAGCTATTTTTGGCTTCTCGGGGTGGTGCTCTTGGTTTGTTTACTGCGATTTCAAGACTGCGTGTAGTATACAAAAACATAGCTCCCGTTTTGGATAAATTAGGCCTATCCTTGTGGGCACAACATGTTGATCCTCTCGATAATGCAACTCTGGTAGATATTTTTAGAGGTGATAAAGATAGCTGTCTTCTGGGAACAGATGCGGTGCGCGATGGTATTGATGTGCCTGGTGAGAGCTTGCGTCTCATTGTTTTCGATAGGGTTCCTTGGCCTCGTCCAAATATATTACATAGATTTCGGAGGCAAAAGTTTGGGGGTGCAAAATATGATGATATGTTAACTCGTTTAAAATTAAAGCAGGCCTACGGTCGATTAGTTCGTCGTGCCGATGACAAAGGGGTGTTCATTGTTTTAGACTCAGCTTTTCCTTCTAGGTTGTGCCAAGCTTTTCCATCAGACGTTTCCGTGGAGCGTGTAACATTAAACCAAGCTAAGAATAAGATTCAAAAATTCTTGCAACTTGATGTATGAATTAGGCGGTTAGAGTGAGGGAAATGGGGGTCAGGCTATATGCCCATCCAATCATTGCTAATACCCATAGCTACATCTGACCTGAGAGCTCGTGTTGCTTTTTGAGTTTGCTGATTAGAGGCAAACAGATCTGTAAAGGTTCCTCCAACATCGATGCCAACGTGCCGCATATTTTAAGTCCCACTTTTGAGCAGCGTTTATTGCCAAAAAATTCTAAATAACCTAGATAGTGACAAATTGGAGCATATTGTTGCAAGTTATATATACAATTTCTAGAGTCTACGTACAGGAGGAAAAATGAAAAAATTGAAAAATAAGATTGCGATTATAACCGGTGGCTCGCGTGGGATGGGGCAAGCATACTGTGAGCGCTTTTGTGAGGAGGGAGCGAAGGTCGCATTAGTTTTTTTTAACCATGCAAATGCAGCATCTGAAGTAGTTGAGGATATTTCCAAGAAGGGTGGAGAAATTAAAGCATTTCAATGTGATGTTACCAAATTTGATGAAATCAATAAGATGGTGTTTGCTGTTGTTCAGGAATTTGGTGGTGTGGATATTTTAATTAACAATGCAGGTGTTTATCTAATGACACCCGTTGAAGGAACGGTCGAGGATGATTGGAATAAACAAATCGACACCACATTAAAGGCGCCATTTTTCTGTTCTCAGGCCGTCGTTCCCCACATGAAGAAGCGGGGTGGCGGAAAAATAATTAATATCGGGTCAATTTTTGGAGAAGGAGGGTTTCCGAGTTCATCGGCATATTGTGCTTCAAAGGGAGGTATTAAACAACTTACTCGAACAATGTGTCTTGAATTGCGATCATTCAATATCCAGGTAAATACTTTATCACCCGGGTGTGTTAAAACAGATTTAAACGAAGAATATCGTTCTGAAAGCCCTGAGTTTCTTACATCACTTCAGGGTAGATTCGGTGAGGGTGACCCTTGGCTGGATGCTAAGGAGACTGCGGGTACAGCAGTATATTTGGCTTGTTCTGATTCGGATTCTGTTACTGGAGCAAATATCATGGTTGATAGAGGATATTCAGCTTACTAATTAGTAGCCAGTCAGATTTCTGGTTACAGCAAAGCGAAGAGGAATTACATTTAGCGGTAGAGGGGATGTTTATGACTAAAATTACTGACCAAACTAGCAAAGAAATCATTTTGGCTTCTAGGCCTGTTGGTAAGGTAAAAAAGAGTGACTTTCAATTGCGAGAAGTTCCAATGCCTAACCCCGGCCCTGGTGAAGTGTTGGTACGCCTTCTATATTTGTCGATTGATCCTTATATGCGTGGTCGAATGAATGCCGGCAAGTCTTACGCGCCACCGTTCGAATTAGGATGTGTATTGGGTGGAGGAGCAGTAGGAGAGGTAATTGCATCTAAGCACAAAAGCATATCTTCTGGAGATATTGTAACGGGTGATATGGGATGGCGAAGTTATGCGATTGTCAAAGCTGGAGCATTGAGGAAAATAGATGAATCATTGGGCCCCATATCTTACGGCGTGAGCGTACTAGGCATGCCAGGTATGACAGCATACTTTGGTTTGCTTGAACTGGGCAAACCTAAACCAGGAGATACAGTATTCGTGTCTGCTGCTGCTGGTGCAGTTGGGTCGTTGGTTGGACAAATCGCTAAAATTAGTGGTTGCTATGTTGTGGGTACAGTAGGTAGCAACGATAAAAAGGAATACTGCCTTTCAGAACTGGGTTTTGACCGGGTTATTAATTATCGTGAGAGTGAGGATCTAAATGAGCAGGTTCTGCAAGCGTGTCCGCGTGGAATTGATATAAATTTTGAGAATGTTGGGGGCGTTGTGGGGGATGCGGCCATGCGTAATCTTGCCTTTAGAGCACGCGTTGTCGTTTGTGGCTTTGTGTCAGAGTACAACAGAGCTAACCCATATATAGGCCCGTCCCATCTAAAGGATATTTTAGTTAGTCGCGCTACCGTAAGTGGTTTTTTAGTGACGGATTGGTTGCAGGAGTGGCCTCAAGGAATTGCGCGCATGGCCAACTGGTTGAAAAATGGTGAAATTGCCTTCAAGGAAGATATAAGTAATGGACTGGAATCTGCACCAAAGGTAATGATGGATATGTTGGATGGTCAAAACTTTGGTAAAGCTCTTGTCAAGATTGCAGAACGCTAAGTGCTATTTAGTTACCCATCAATACTTAGCCAGTCACGCGCTATTTCTTCGCGGGTAGCGAACCAGACACCATTTTGTTGTTTAGCATAGTCTATAAAATTTGAAAGGCTCTTAATTTTTCCAGGGCGACCAATGATTCTTGGATGAAGCCCAACTGACATTAAGCGCGGAGACTTTTCCGATTCTTCGTAGAGGGTATCGAAACTATCTTTCAGATAGATATTGAAATCGTCTGCAGTTACAAACCCTGGCGCCAGCCAAAAATTGAAATCGTTTGCATCGGGTGTATATGGGACCACGAGATGTTTTTTTCCAGAAACTTCAGTAAAATATGGGACGTCGTCGTTATACGCGTCTGAATCATAAATGAAGCCCCCCTCTTCTATGAGCAACCGTCGCGTGTGTATGCTGGGGCCATAGCGACAATACCAACCAACCGGCCGTTTACCACAAGTTTTTTTAAATGATTCTATGGCTAAACGAATATGTTCTCGTTCTTGATCTTCGCTTAGCATAAAAACTTCTTCCCACCTGTAGCCATGGCTGCATATTTCATGTCCTGCAGCAATGGCGGCCTCAGCTACTTTTGGATTCTGTTCAAATGCTAATGCACAGGCAAAAAAAGTTGATTTAACCTGGGCCTTTTGAAGTACATCTAGCAGTCGCCAAACGCCCACTCTTGAGCCGTATTCAGTAACAGATTCGGCTGCTAGATTGCGTATATTTGGCGGTGTGGGGTAGGCGCCCCAATCAAACATTGTATCCTGCCGCGAGTCGCCCATAGCATGAGAGTATTCGGATCCTTCTTCATAATTTACTACAATGGAAATGGCGAGACGCTTGCCATTAGAAAAAGATTGACGTGTTGGATTGCCACCGTAACCAATAAGATCCCGTTTCGTCTCATTCCTCCTATTATTCCATTTCTTCAGACCGTGTGTTAGCACTAAGCAATAATTTATTGGTAAGCTTTCTTTAATTCCAAAATATTCGGCATTCTGCAACGAATTTGTGTCAGTACTCAGCAGTTTGTGTATTATTGCAGAAAATTACGAGTTAATTTGAACGGAATTAGATTATGATAACCAAAACCTTCATTAAAGATACTGTCTTTAA
>CAYRUX010000122.1:0-6978 GCA_964427515.1 uncultured Rhizobiaceae bacterium | reverse complement strand
ACATACGCCACGTTCGCTCGGGCTTTGCCCCATATATTCATATAAACCATCTGGGCCAGCAGGAACGGTCCCATCCAACAGCCTATCAATTATACTCCTGTGACCCTTGTAACGATCCGGTTCTAATTCAAAGATCCATTTGTCAACTTCCGAACAGAAATGGTAACGCCGACCCTCATAATCTAAATAGTGATCTTTTGTTGACCATTGATTGCCAGCCACACCTGTTACTTCAAGACCACACATATTACATATAAGCGGCGGAACTTCTGGGGTCGTTTTTTCAATCCGGCCATTTCTAATATTATCAACCACCATGTCCCAACATTTACCATATGTATCATTCCAGCCAGGATACTTTTCCTCTAACCAATCTCTTTCAGCTGGAGATACACCAGCAATTGGTCTCCACCATTCTGTGGCTCTATACAGGTAAATGCCTATCTGCTGCGCATGGTGAAATGTCTCTATGTCTCTTAAAAACATATCCCAATACCAGGGGCGCTTGAGACCACAGGCCTCTAAATTACGAATATACTGACCAGCGACCCACTCATTCATAAATTCCTTTAGCGAATGTTCCCGGTGCTCTAAAGGAGTGTAATAATCCATGGAAATTCCACTGAGTGCAGAAAATTGTTTCCATATTCTCCAAAAAGCAATATCAACAATTTGCTGGGCTTCTTCAGTTCTACCATTTTCCACCATAATTCTGATTAGTGGCGTACCTATCTGCGCATGCCTTGCTTCATCTGATTGTATACTTTGGAGCATAGTCGCAAATGTATGATCCCCGAACTTCGCTGCATCTGCCGACAAACCAACGAATTGTAAATTGGTAAAACCTTGCTCAAAAGCAAAATTCGTGCCAATTGCAGCACTGACAGCATCCCGTGTATGTTCAACATCGTCCAATGCATGTCGTAAACTTATAATAACCCAATTCTCAGTTTTGGGTGACTTATGAGCCCAATCAAATGCTCTATCTTGCTGTATGAATTCGTATGCAAAATACATTTGTATCTGCCCGTGACGCACTTCGTCTAAGGTTCCGAAAGTAGCCATATTACGCATTCCAGGTGCCCGACCGAAACGAGTCATTCTAGCGAACGCGGAAGCAGAATGAAATTCTGCGAAAGATACAGGAGTAAAATGAAGTGCTAGCAAAGCTTTCCAGTGTGGTGATGTATTTCGAAAAAAATTGGCTCTAGACAGTGCATTTTTTACGGAATATGCGCCTACATCCTTATTTCTTTGAGACTGCACGTAATCTCTATATGATATCTTATAAGGTTCATCAAAACTTTCCCAGGCCTTAATATCTATGCCGAAAGGGTCAGATAAGTGAGGCGGAAAAAGTTCCTCTTCTGTCACATACCGAGGCGTCCAATTAGTTTCATGAGTGAGATCATACCACTCATGCATCTGTCTTAAAGCCATTGTTATTATCCTCTATAACTGTAAAGCCCTATCATAAAGTATATTCGGAAATTAACTCTGTGAAAATTTAGTCTTAGAAACATCCACATACTCCGACTTACAGGAATCATACCTAAGCCGGTATGTATATAAAAAATTATATTGACTTTATATTTTACCTAACAACCCTAAATTACAAGATGAAACTAGCCTTTTTTGACCTTTGAAGTACTTTTTGAATGCAAAATTTAAATAAGTGAACTAGATCAATCTGTTTTTCGTATAAAGTTCAGGGATTGACATTAATTGCAATCCCCTCCCTAGTTAACTTTCCGCTCCAGATATTTCTGGAGCGGTTTTTTTTTTGTGGCTAACTCGTCGCACGCTGCCTAAAAAATAAGACACTAGCCATCGAAAAGCTAAACAAATATAGTTATCACTATGAGAATAGGCATATTTATTAACTCTCAATTTCAACCGAATACTTCCCTTGAACCCGAAATTGGGAATCTCCTATCCCAAGTTGCAACTGCGCAAAAATCTGGTCTCTCTTCTATTTGGTTTGGTCAACATATAGCTACCGGGCCTCTACAAATGTTTCAGATGCTTCCTCTATTAGCAAGAATTATACCAGAAGCCAAAGGTATGACTATTGGAAGTAGTGTGACGCTTTTAGCCATACAAAATCCTGTCCAAGTTGCAGAAGAAATGGCTACTCTAGACTGGCTATCAGATGGAAATATTGTTGTTGGAACAGGAATTGGTTATCGGCCACAAGAATTTGAAACTGCTGGAATTCCAATGAAAAATCGCGGAAAACGATTTGAAGAAGCGCTAAATATTGTCCGGCAATGCTGGAATGAAAAAGAGGTTAACTTTTCAGGAAAATATTTTCACTTGGAAAATCAAATTCCTAGTATACGACCAAAACAGAAAAATGGTCCTCAAATTTGGGTCGCAGGAGAGGTGCAAGCGGCGATACGACGAGCAGCTTTAATTGGTGACGCTTGGCTCCCACTTCCTGTGCCAAACAAAGAAACCCTTGCCAATGATCTTGCTTTTTACAATAAGGAGCGCTCTATGGCAGGACTTCCTAAAGCAATAGAGCAACCACTAATGCGAGAAGTTTATATTGGTAAAAATAAGGAAACCGCTTTTCAAGAATGCCAGACTTCGCTGAAATACAAATACGATTCCTATGCAAAGTGGGGTCAAAGTGAAAGTGCTGTATCCAATGAAGCTTTCAACAGGGATTTTCGCAATTTTGCAAGAAATCGTTTCCTTATCGGTGATCAGAATACAGTGTTTAATGAAATCCGTCGGTATAGAGACGAGCTTAATATTGATCACCTTATTTGCCGTGTTCAGTGGCCTGGGTTGAATATTGACCGAGTACACCAAACGATTAGATTTCTTGGGGAATGCTCGAAAGACCTTTAGATAGCACTCTATGAATATTAGATTTTAAGGCGTTCAGAAGTTTTTTTGAGAAATTAATTCTCCAGACATTTGGATCTGTCGTAAATATTGTGACAAAATGTGCATGATTGATTGATGGGTGTCCTCTATTACTCCGTAATTATCCCCCAGAACGTGTAGATTAACGCTAGCGAGACTAGCTGACCTTCCGCCATCAAAACCTGTTAAAGATATGGTTTGCAGTCTATTTTCATTCGCCCAATTTATTGCTCTAACAACGTTTTCTGAATTTCCCGAACTACTGATTGTAAGCAATACGTCTCCTTCCCGAGCAGCCGTTTTCAACTGGTAAACAAAACAATCTTCGAAACATATATCATTCGCGATGGCTGTTATAAGTTCAAGGTTTGCGCTCAAAGATATAACGCGTGGTAATATATCAGTGTCTGTCTGTATGCCTTTGGCAAAATCACATAATAGATGATTAGCGATAGCCGCAGACCCGCCATTGCCACAAACGTATAACCATGCACCCCGACTAAACGCCTGACTAAGGATCCCAGCCACCTCTGCAAGTTTATCTCGATTTACTGAGGCGGCCGCATTTGCTAAGCGATCAAAATAGTCATCGCAATAAGACCCAATGGAATTATAAGAATATTCAGGAAAGGTACGCATTAAATCAAATTTAAATCTGTCATTATTAATTTTCTATAGTCATTAACTTTCCAAGGTCTGCAAGTGGTCGCCCAACAGTTACTTGAAAATTCTTACTGGTAATTTTTAACGCCTTTTCACGATCTTGCAAACCATATCCTGTATTTACTAGCCAGCCATTTGGGATTCCCGCCCGGGCACCTGCTATCATATCACTTGCTGTATCGCCGACAATCCAGCTACAACTTAAGTCAATTCTAAGATCCAAAGCTCCGGTCAATAACATTCCCGGATTTGGTTTTCTACACATAGAGTTACTTCCTGGCAAAGCTGGACAAGCATAGATCGCATCAATTTTACCTCCTCCTAACACCACAGCAGTATTAACTGCAGCTTGAACAGAAGCAAAAGCTTCCCAATTAAAATAACCTCTGCCAATACCAGATTGGTTAGTTACTAAAATAATCGCCATGTTATTTTTTCTAGCGCTGACTATTAAACTTATTGCATCTAATATCGGCCTAACATCCTCAGCCTTTTCTATATAATTTACTAACTCAATAAGAGTACCATCGCGATCCAAAAATAAAGCAGCGCGACGCCCTAATGATTCAGGGGGAATACAAACTTCCCTCCACATGCCGGATTTATCTAAAGGGAATACGGGATTATTTGTGACCATTTTAGTATTAACTATTAAGTTCGTATTTCCACAGCATTTTGTGTATCGCTAAACCAACGATAAGTCTTCTCTAAGCCTTCGCGCAGACTTGTCTGCGGTGTCCATCCTAGATGTTTTAAAAGACTACTGTCAGATTTTTTGCGTGGCGTCCCATCCCTTCGTCTGGGATCAAATTTCCATGTGCCCTTGTAACCAGCAACATCTGCAATCATACAAGCCAGATCAAATATACTCAGTTCGTCTCCGGTTCCAACGTTTATATGGGAATTACCTGAATAATTTTTCATAAGATAAACCAGTGCGTCGGCTGCGTCTTCCGAAAATAAAAATTCTCGAAGGGGATTTCCTGTGCCCCAAATTTCCACTTCATTTACATTATTTTTAATGGCCTTATGTATTTTAGACATCAATGCAGGCAAAACGTGGCCATTTTCTGTTTCAAAATAATCCCCTGGGCCATATAGATTAGTTGGCATCGCTGAAATAAAATTAGAGTTATACTGATCGCGGTATGCACGACACAAATATACACCCGCAATCTTAGCCAATGCGTACCATTGATTAGTAGGTTCAAGTGGCCCAGTTAATAAATCTCCTTCTGTTATCGGCTGGGGTGCAAATTTGGGATAAATGCACGTTGATCCTAGAAACAATAATTTCTCAACTCCAACTTTGTAGGCTCCGTGGATAACGTTTGCCTCAATCATTATATTATCATAAAGAAATGTTGCTGGCCGACTACTGTTGGCATGAATGCCACCGACAGTTGCAGCTGCTACAAAAATTGCATGTGGTCTATTTTCTTCTAGCCAATCGTCAACCTCTTTCTGATTGCGCAGGTCCAATTTTTCTTTATCAATTGTGATTACCTCACAATTTTCACCATTTAAACTTTTTACAAGTGCTGACCCAACCAACCCGCGATGACCTGCTACCCACACACGTTTGCCTTCGATAGAATATGGGACTACTTGACTATTCATTGGTTCTCCGTTGTTCGTCTGCAATATTTTTAATATCTGCATCAACCATTTCCTCAACAAGCTCAGAGAAACTAGTTTTATGATGCCAACCAAGAATTTGTTGAGCCTTTGTTGGATCGCCTAGCAAACTGTCTACCTCGGTTGGTCGAAAATACCGACCATCAATCCTTATCATGACTTTACCAGTTTTACTGTCAAAACCTACTTCGTCTTCAGCCTTACCACGCCATTCAATTACTATTCCAATACGTTTATAGGCTAGCTCAACAAACTCTCGAACCGTGTGGTTTTCTTTGGTAGCTAAAACATAATCATCAGGCTCAGCTTGTTGGAGAATTCTCCACATTCCATCTACATAATCTCGCGCATGACCCCAATCACGTCTCGAATCTAGATTACCCAAATATAAAATACCTTTACGCCCAAGATTTGTACTCGCTACGGCACGTGAAATCTTACGCGTAACAAATGTTTCGCCCCTTATGGGACTCTCATGATTAAATAATATACCATTAGAAGCGTGAAGTCCGTACGCATCTATGTAATTAATTGTTATCCAATAAGCATATAATTTTGCTGCAGCATAGGGACTACGTGGCGCGAAAGACGTATGTTCATTCTGTGGAGATTCGACTGAATTTCCAAAAAGTTCCGATGTGGAGGCCTGATAAAAACGAGTTTTTTTATCTAAACCACTAATTCGTATACCTTCTAGTAAACGCAAAGCCCCTAGAGCATCAGAATTTGCTGTGTATTCTGGCGTCTCAAAACTTACAGCTACGTGACTTTGAGCCGCTAAATTATATATTTCGTCTGGCTCTATCTCTTCTAACAAGCGGATCAAATTCGTCGAATCGTTCATGTCACCAAAGTGAAGAAAAAAATTTGCGTCTTCGGTATGTGGATCACGATACAAGTGATCTACTCGAGCCGTGTTGAAAGATGAGGAACGCCGTTTAATACCATGTACGACGTAATCTTTTTTTAACAGAAGCTCTGCCAAATATGCGCCGTCTTGTCCTGTTACACCGGTAATTAAAGCAACTTTTTTTGTCATATTTTCTAATAATTTCTAGCTTATGTTTGGGATACGCTTATGCCAGTCTGTGTCCTGTTGATAAGCATGGCCAGCCTGCAAAAGCTTTTCCTCACTCAGTTTTGGGCCAACGATTTGAAACCCTAATGGAATCTGGTCAACGTCAAATCCACCCGGCAAACACATGGCTGGCGTCCCAGCCATATCGTGAGGTGCCGTAAAAGATATCAGTTTTTCCACAGACCCCTCTTCTGCACCCAGCGTATCCATAAACGCGTTCGTTGGCGTTGGATAAGGCTGAGCCGGTATTATAATAGCATCAACATCTTCGAAAACGTGGTTCAGAGAACCAACAAATTTATCCCGTTCAATCTGGATACGCGCGTGCTCAACACCACTTAAATTCCTGCCAACTTCAATTAAACTAGACAAAACTGGTCCATATTTATCCCTGTTTAAGTCAAAATATGGCTCATGCGCAAGAGCAGTATCTGCTCCGCAAAAATCATTCCAGCGTTCAACCATGACTGTCGCATCTGGGAAAGAAACCGGTTTTATTTCGGCTCCGCGACCTTTTAAAACCTCAACAGCCATCATCACCATTTCGGTAACAATGGAATCTACGCCATCCGAGCAATAACTTTCATCAATTCCAATCTTCATGCCTTTTATGCCAGCATTTATCGAATCTAAATAACGTGGAACACTAGCTTGAAGAGCCGTTGGATCTTTTGGATCAGACCCAGCAATAATCTGAAGAATTGCTGCACAATCAGCTGCAG
>CAYRUX010000121.1:0-10811 GCA_964427515.1 uncultured Rhizobiaceae bacterium | reverse complement strand
TGAAATGACTTTAAGTTTATCTGCTTTTGATGGAATTAGTGAATATCAACCTGAGGAACTTGTTTTAACTGCTGGTGCGGCCACACCTTTGACAGCCATTGAATCTGAACTTTTAAATAATAAGCAAATGCTGGCCTTCGAGCCCATGAAGTTCGGAAAACTTTTATCAACTAATGTCAGTGAAACTATCGGGGGGGTCTTGGCGAGCAACATGTCTGGGCCACGTCGTATAAAGGTAGGTGCAGCACGTGACCATCTCCTCGGATTTCATGCAGTCAGTGGTCGTGGTGAAGCTTTCAAGTCTGGGGGCAAAGTGGTGAAAAATGTAACGGGTTATGACCTATCTAAATTGATGGTTGGCTCATGGGGTACTTTAGCCGTATTGCACGAAGTCTCGTTAAGGGTGCTGCCTGCTCCTGAGAGCATTAGAACTGTACTTGTTTTCGGTCTTCGTGAACAGCAAGCGATCAATGTGCTTGGCAAAGCAATGGCGAGTCCACACGATGTATCGGGTGCTGCGCATGTACCAGAAAATTTGATCGGCAGCTTCAGTACTTCGTACATATCAAAAATTGGTGGTTCTGTGACAGCTCTCCGTTTAGAGGGTATAAAATCTTCTGTGGAGTTCAGGTGTCGGGAATTGTTATCAACACTCTCTGTTTTAGGGGAGGTAGAGGAGTTGCATTCACACAATTCACTGCAGTTTTGGGCTGCTATCCGTGATGGGATACCTTATTCTCAAGGTAATAGAGCGATTTGGCGCGTGTCTGTACCACCATCATCTGGTGCAAGAATGGTTGCAGACCTTAGAGAGCACTTAGCAGTTGATGCCTATTACGACTGGGCAGGTGGCCTAGTTTGGTTGGCGTTAGAAGTTGGAGAAGAAGCAGGTGCAAACGTGATCCATAGGTCGGTGATAGAACACGGGGGTCATAGTACTTTAATACGAGCACCAATAAATATACGTTCAGCAGTATCAGTATTCAAACCACAAACGCCCGCAATGTTGAAATTGACGGAGCGTTTAAAGGAAAGTTTTGACAAGGTTGGAATACTAAATCCTGGTAGAATGTATCCAGGGATATAGGGCTGCGCTATGCAAACTGAATTTAGTATTTCACAACTTGCGAAATCGGAAATATCTGAAGCGGAGCGTGTTTTAAGAAAATGCGTTCATTGTGGTTTCTGTTTGGCAACATGTCCAACGTATCTACTGCTTGGTGACGAGCGCGATAGTCCGCGTGGTCGTATATATATGATTAAGGATATGTTGGAGAAAGACAACGATGCAGATTCTACTATAACCCGTCACATTGACCGTTGCTTGTCATGCCTATCATGCGTAACAACTTGTCCGGCAGGAGTGGACTATATGCATCTGGTTGACACTGCACGTAATCATATTAGTCAAACTTACACGAGGCCTATATCAGATCGCCTTCTACGGTGGCTTCTGACCTATCTATTACCACGACCTAATTTATTCCGACTTGCGATATTGAGTGTGCGAGCACCTGCTCTTTTAGGGCAATTTTTACCTGGCAGTATCGGTGCTTTAATGCGGCTTTCTTTTCGGCCAATACATGCACCATCCTGGGTGGATAAGCCTCAGATAATTAGTTCAGATTTACCGTCGCCAAAAAAACGCGTCGCATTACTTAGTGGTTGCGTGCAAAAAGTATTGGCTCCTCAGATCAACGAGGCAGCAGCACGTGTTTTATCCCGTCATGGGTGTGAAGTGCCCATCGTTGGAGGCGCCGTTTGCTGTGGGGTTATTTCTTTACATAATGGCGAACAGGAGCAAGCTCTAGCCATGGCGAAAGGCAATATAGAAGCTTTCTTAGCCGAACATCAGCGCCGCCCTTTGGATGCGTTGGTGGCCTTGGCATCTGGTTGTGGCACTATGGTTAAGGATTATGGTAATTTATTTAGTGAGAATCCGGAATTTGCTAAACGGGCTCAACAGGTTGCTTTATTAACACAGGATGTCACGGAGGTGCTTTCGTCCTTGGGCGAATTAAAGGCTACTGGCAGGCAGCAACTCAAAATAGCCTATCATGGAGCATGTTCTCTGCAACATGGTCAGAAGGTGCACGAGCAACCAAAAGCTTTACTTAAGCAAGTTGGATTAACCGTTCAGGAACCAGTTGACGGACATCTTTGTTGTGGCTCTGCAGGTACTTACAATATCCGCGAACCTCATTTGGCAAATCAAATGTTAAATAAGAAAGTAAATTCTATTGAGAGGTTAGATCCAGATGTAATAGTGACTGGAAATATTGGCTGTATGACGCAGATAGCGACAGGAACTCATATACCCGTGGTGCATACAGTAGAGATTTTGGATTGGGCTACAGGAGGCCCAGTTCCACCTGCTTTAAGTAGCCGTTCACTTTAAGGGTTATTTTCAGTACCAAGAACCGGCTTAGTTACTGGTTGCCATTTTCAATCCAGGCAATTCGTAATACATTGGTAGTACCGGGTGTTCCAAACGGTACGCCAGCTGTAATTACTATGCAGTCACCCACATTTGCAAACTCTTGGTGACTGGCCGCGCTACAAGCTTTGTCGACCATGTCTTGAAAACTGGTCGCATCGTCTGTACGTAAACAGTGCACGCCCCAGACAATTGCAAGTCGACGAGCAGTATTCAGGTCTGGGGTTAAGGCT
Organism: uncultured Rhizobiaceae bacterium; assembly: GCA_964427515.1. GTDB lineage: Bacteria > Pseudomonadota > Alphaproteobacteria > UBA828 > UBA828 > CAYRUX01. The sequence goes on along the minus strand of CAYRUX010000121.1, from coordinate 8,141 downwards.
AATATTGGTACAGAGGGTCTCTCTCTGGCCGCTCGAAGTGCGGTTGAGCCCGATGTAGTATACGTAACGACTGCAGTTGCTAGCACTGTTTCTGCTACTTGGCGAGCTGCAGCGGTTATAGCGTCGGCGGGTGTCGGTTCCGGGTCATAGTGCTGGTTTTCAATGTACTCTCGGTAAGCTGCATCAGATTCGACACGTTCAATGATTTTATTCATAATTGTAACTGTTTCTATAGGATAATTGCCTATTGCTGATTCGGCGGACAACATTAGGCCATCCGCCCCATCATAAACTGCTGTGGCAACATCGGAGGCTTCCGCTCTTGTTGGGGCACTAGAGTGTATCATTGACTCTAACATCTGCGTTGCAATTACCACAGGTTTACCAGCTCGCCGGGCAGCTCGAACAATCTCCTTCTGCTTAGCAGGGACATCTTCAGGAGCTAATTCTACACCCAGGTCACCGCGAGCTACCATAATAGCATCAGATAAATCAACTATATCTGATAGCGAGTCTAGCGCAGCTGGTTTTTCTAGTTTCGTCATAATGGCAGCATTTTCCCCGATTATATTTCTGGCTTCCTTAACGTCTTCAGGCCCTTGCACAAATGATAGCGCTAGCCAATCAAATCCGCTTCGGAGTGCAAATTGGATATCTTCACGATCCTTGGGCGTAACTGCACTTATATCAAGTTTTGTGTTTGGTAAATTAACCCCTTTGTGATCTGTAAGCCGGCCACCAATCTGGACAATGGTGTTTGCATAATCATCTCCATGAGACTTCACTTTTAAGCTAACCTGTCCATCATCTAATAGAATTTCGGATCCTTCTTCGAGCGTACTAAAGATTTGTGGATGGGGGAGTGAAACACGATTCATATCCCCTAAGTCTGAAGATAGGTCTAGACGAAAGTTTTTTCCAATTTCAAGAATTGCCTCGCCACTCTTAAAATTTCCGACACGAAGCTTGGGGCCTTGTAGATCACCTAATATTGCAATTGGTCGTTTGAATTCTTTCTCTATTTCCCGGACAATCTTAAAACTATAGAGGTGTTGGTCATGAGTGCCATGACTAAAGTTAAGGCGAAATATATCAACTCCTGCTCTAAACAAAGAATATATGCATTCACGACTAGAACTTGCTGGTCCAAGTGTAGCAACTATTTTTGCTCTACGGTGTCGGCGCATAAGTTTTTACTCTTATATGTAAAGTTATTAATCGTGAGTAGTTACAAGTATAGCTCTAAAATCATTGACGTTTGTCATTGTGGGGCCAGATATCACAAGATCTCCAATAGCTTCAAAAAAGCTATACGAATCATTTTCTTCTAAGCGGTGTGTTATATTTTCTCCAAGTGTTGCAGCTCTAGTGAGAGTGTCAGGGCCAATTATGGCACCAGCATTATCTTCAGTTCCATCAATACCATCAGTATCGCAAGCGATTGCCCATACACCAGTCAAACCATTAAGCGTTTGAGCCAGTGTTAGAGCATATTCAGTATTGGGGCCACCTTTACCACTTCCTTTAACCACTACGGTAGTCTCGCCTCCGGATAATAAAATTGTTCCCGGCGCAATGTCAGATACGATTTGTGCATGTTTTTTTGCAAGGACGCTAGAATCTCCTTCGAGAGCATCTCCCAGGATTATGGGGGTGTAACCCGCTTTTCGTGCCGTAGTTGCGGCAGCTTCCAAAGATTTTGCGGGTTTCGCAATGATATGGGTTGCGGTATTTGCAAGGCGATGGGCACCAGGCTTGGGGCTCTCTTCTTCTGCTCTGTCTAAATGCGAAATTACACTTTGCGGGGCTCTTATATTATATTGAGTGAGTATATTTCTCGCGTCCGAAAAGGTTGTTTTGTCTGCTATTGTCGGGCCGGAAGCAATGATTGCTGGATTGTCACCGGGCACATCCGAAATAGCTAACGTAAGAACCTGAGCCGGGAAACATGCCACTGCAAGCCTGCCACCCTTAACGTCAGATAGGTGTGTCCTCACGCAGTTAATTTCTGAAATTGTTGCTCCAGAACGCAGAAGTGCCTTAGTAACCAGTTGTTTTTCTTCTAATTTTATATCGGAGGCTGGAACAGAAAGTAGGGCAGAACCACAACCTGAAATTAAGCAAAGTACTAGATCTTTCTCGCTCAACCCCCCAACCATTTGTAAAATACGCCTGCTGGCTTGAACCCCATTCATGTCTGGTACAGGGTGTGCAGCTTCAATTACTTCAATGTTCCTTGTTTTGGTTTTGTGACCGTATCTGGTTATCACGAGTCCTTTTACAGGTGCCTCCCATACTTCTTCAACTCCATTAGCCATACTGCTTGCAGCTTTTCCTGCGCCTATAACTAATATTCTGCCTGCTGGGTACTGTGGAAGGAAAGGTGGCAGGCATACCTTTGGGCTTGCAGCATCTACTGCTTCATCAAACATGTTTCTTAAAAGTTCGTGTTCTTTTGATTTCATATCAAAAATGAATACTCATGTAATATCTCTGTCTGCATATAATCTAGCTGGCTCCTTAATTACCATTGCTGCAAATAAAGCAACAATAGAGACACAAGGCATAACTAGGTATGCCATACGGAATGCATGGGATGAAAATATGCGTGCACCATCTATATTTTCACCTGTCCAAAGGACATCTAATACGTATCCCATAGTCAATAATATAATAGCACTTAGCAGCATGACCAGTGTATTCGAGATACTGGTTGCTGTACCTACCAAACTTCTGGGGCAAGAGTTTGCAATTAATATAAAACCTACAACTATTCCACCAGCCGAGTATCCTATTAGTAGCATTACTAAGAGATGGCCAATTCGAGGAAGGCCTGGAACGCTTATAAATATAGACCATCCAACGACCGCTAGTATTGCATATACTATTGCGAGCCGTTGGTGGCGTTGAATTTTGCTGGATAGCCATCCTGCAGAAAGTGACCCAAAAGCCCAGCCTAATAGGGATATTGTAGTAAATATAGCTGCTCCGGTTCGGTCATAGCCCTTAACCTGCATGTAGTAGGCAATCCCCCAAACTGGAAATGTAGTGGCGGGTCCGGCAATCATCATGGTAAAGAGGGTATTTATCCAATACTCTTTTGATAATGCCGCTTTACGAAGCAGTTTAAGAAGTTCTAAAGTTGTTAGAGTAGCACTAATGGAAGGTGTTGTTAGGTTTTTACCGAGGAGAACTAATATTCCCAGTGGTAAAGCCGCAATTGCGACCCATAACATAACTGTTCGCCAATCAGAAATTTCGATTAGAAATGCGAGTGGAGCTTGACCCCCTGCGGCTCCAAACATCCCGATCAAAATTATTAAGCCACCGAGAAGAGCAAACCGTTTTGGATTAAACCATGTGTGAGAAATCTTTATACAACAGGCATAAAGAGATGCTCCGCCAGCACCCGTTAGAAACCTGCCGACATTAGCAAGTTCGACAGATTGTGCGAAAGAAAACAACAGTCCGCCACTTACACACAAAATACTGCTGACAGCCATAATTTTAATAGGATCAAATCGATCAATTAAAAACCCACCTGGTATTTGAAAGATTGAATACGCATACCAGTACATTGCGGAAATATTTCCAAGCGCTGCTGCACCCACAGAGAAGTCTTTCATAAGAACATCTACCATGCTTCCTGGAGCGACTCGGGTAAGGTGCCCGTAGCCGTATAACAAAACGGCCGACATCCAGAAAATCCATGAAATTGCAGATAGTCGGTATGCCACTGTTACCTTCTTTGAGGTGAATAATACTGCGACACCGCAATACCCAATAATACTGAAGAGCAGCCAAACGCTTGTATATAGCTCAAAGTTTCTTTTAGAATTAGCCATGCGAAAATTGTTGCAAAGACTGGCGTTGCTAAAAGTGCGACTGACGAAAATGAAGCACTAATATGTTTAAAGGCAACCGTAATTAAACCTTGACCCCCCGAATGAATTATCAGACCCATTCCAAAAAGTATTCCCCAACCAATCCAAGTATCAGGAACAATTTGGTCTTCCATAAAAAAAGCTGCAATAAGTAAGGCTGGCAAACAAAATATACTTGTTGCCAGCATTATTATACCACTAGGTAGTGTTAGACGTAATTGTTTGATGGTTAGTAAGTAAGCGCCATAAAAAAAAGCTGTTAATAACCCTAGGCCGTCTCCCAACAGGCTTCCACTTGCCTGGAGAGTACTAGCTCCCATAATAAGTGCTGTTCCGACCATTGCGATCGTTAAACCGCATAAAAACCTCCAGTTTAAGCGCTCATTGAAAATTAACCAGGCCCCTAAGGCAATAATAGGTGTAGAAAGGTGAGCTAGAAAAGTGGCGTTAGCAACCCCACTAAGTTTGATTGAGCTATGCCACGCTATAAGATCACCTGAAAATAGTATGCCACCAAGTGCTAGCAGGCTCCACTGCCGGGGCGCAATTTTCCACTCTCTAGCTACTGTGGTCTGATGTTCTATTGACGTCCATACAATTAGTGCAGGAATAGCAAAAAGCATGCGATATGCGGCAGTGGTTGTCGGCCCTACCTCGCTTATCTGAACGAGTAGAGGTGAAAAAGAGATAGTGATAACGCCGATCGCCAGTGCTAAAATGCCAAAGTGCTTATATCGAAAGACATGCATGTCGTCCTTATAAGTGTTTATGGAATGTTACGACAGCACAATCGAGAATATATAATTAGGAATGTTAGGAAATGTTTATGAACGATCAGACACGGTTAGAGTTAGAAGCTGCTGCCTTTAGAGGGTTGGTAGAGTATTTGCGTAAGCGTACAGACGTACAAAATATAGATCTCATGAACTTAGCTGGGTTTTGCAGAAATTGTTTGTCTAAATGGTATCTGGAGGCGGCAAAAGAACGGGATGTTGAAATTACATACGAGGATGCTCGGTCGGAAATATACGGAATGACCTATGCTGAATGGAAAGGAAAATACCAAAAAGAGACAACGACAGAACAATTAGAAAAATTTAAGGTAGAATCTGATATTCATGCTTTTTAGCAAAGTGATGCTCTATTCTGCAGCACTGGCAGTTTGAGAAGGATTCTTCCAGTAGGTCATTAGCTCTTTTTGGATTTTTTTCTGCTTAGATATATTAGCTTCCTTAACATGGCCAAATCCTCGTATATTTTGGGGCAGGCTCGCTATTTCAGTGGCAAGCGAGTGATTGTTTTGCGTTAAGCCTTCGAGGATTTCACGCATGGTAGTTTCATATTCCTCTATTAACTGACGTTCACTGATACGATCTTTAGTATATCAAAATATATCTAACTTTGTGCCCCTTAAAAATTTGAATTTAGCTATAATTCTTAATACGTTCAGCATCCAAGGGCCATATACACGCTTTTTTAAATGACCATTGTTAGTATCTTTTTTAGCAATTAGGGGAGGGGCCAAGCTAAAATTAAGTGTTACCTTTCCTTCAAAAGTTTCTTGGATTTGTTTTGTGAAACGCCCATCGGTATATAATCGAGCAATTTCATACTCGTCTTTATAAGCCAGTAACTTATGATAAGACTCTGCTACATTCTGGCTTAATGTCTCAAATCCTGGCACTTTCTGGCTTTCCATTAACCGTACATGCTCCACAAACTTTCTGTACCGATCGGCATATGCCTGATTCTGATAATTAACTAAATCATTTGCTCGTTGATCAATAAGAGTGTTTAAGTCTTTTGCGTGACTCAGAGTGTCTGGCTCCTTAAGACCGGCATGAGTTGTTACAACCATCAGATCGATAGCTGCCGCACGTCCCCATCTAAATGCTTTATGATTGGCTTCGATAGATATACCATTAAGAGTTATTGCTTTTTCTATCGATTGTGCCGTCAGGGGTACTTGCCCACGTTGATAAGCAAATCCGAGAAGAAATAAGTTTGATCCGATTGAATCTCCTATTAAAGCTGTTGCTAACCGAGTGGCGTTTACAAATTCGGATTGGTTAACTCCAGTACATTTTGATATTAAATTTTTTAGAGTCTTTCCAGGAAAGCTTAAATCAGGATTCCTAGTAAAATCTCCCGTCGGAGTTTCATTCTCATTGACGATCGCATACGAACTGCCGGGAGTAAGCCGTGTTCGCGCATTAGAGCTAGCTGCTACAACCATGTCGCAGCCCAGGAGCAACCGGGCGCCACCAGTTCCGATACGAACAGCGTGGAGTTGATCAGGGGACTCTGATATTCGAACGTGGCTTATAACAGCACCATATTTTTGCGCTAGGCCAGCTTTATCAAGGACACTGCTACCTTTTCCTTCTAAATGTGCAGCCGTACCAAGCAATGCTCCAAGTGTTACTATTCCTGTTCCACCCACCCCAGTTATGATAATACCATAAGGCGTTTTACAGTCTGGTAGGGTTGGTTCAGGGAGAGTGGAGAGAATTTTTTTTCCAGCCTCATTGGGTTTTCTTTTCTTAAGGTTGCCACCTGTCACCATAACAAAGCTAGGGCAAAAGCCATTAACGCAACTATAATCCTTATTGCAAGAGGATTGGTCAATTTGTCTTTTGATGCCAAAACTAGTTGATTTCGGAATGACAGAGAGGCAATTAGAGGTACTACTGCAGTCGCCACATCCTTCGCAAACCTCTGGATTAATTATTACTCTTAAGTTTGGATCTTCAAGTTTTCCTCTCTTACGCCTCCGACGTTTTTCCGTAGCGCACATTTGGTCGTATACTATTGCAGAAACACCCTTCCATGTACGTAAGTCGCGCTGTACTTGGTCAAGTTCGTCTCTATGATGTACCGTTACGCCTTCTGCAAATTTGGTGCTTAATGGGTATTTTAGAGGATCGTCAGTTACAACTGCAATTTTACCCACACCTTCAGATTGCAATTGATTAGTAACTCTAGGAACTGATAGTGGGCCGTCCATAGGTTGGCCACCAGTCATTGCAACGGCATCATTGTAGAGAATCTTGTAAGTAATGTTAGCCCCCGAAGCTACAGCGGCTCGGATGGCAAGAGATCCAGAATGAAAATACGTTCCGTCACCAATATTCTGAAATACATGGTTAGTTTTACTAAAAGGTGCTTGTCCTAGCCAATTTGCACCTTCTCCACCCATATGTGTAAAAGTTGAAGTATCCCTGTCCATCCACTGAGCCATATAGTGACAGCCTATTCCGGCTTGTGCTCGACTACCTTCTGGTACTTTAGTTGAAGTATTATGTGGGCATCCCGAACAGAAATAGGGAATCCGAATCACTGTCGCTTCTTCGTTCTGTTTTAACGCATTTACCTTGTTTTCAATACTTGTTGCACGGTTTTTTATCTCTTCAAAACCTTGCGCCTTTCCAAAACGTTTCACTATCGCGGCAATAATTAATTCTGCATTTAATTCGTCTGTTTCTCTTAACAACGTCTCGCCCATCGGATCTTTTTTTCCATAAACTGGCGGCCGTTGATCATTGCGTAAGTTGTATAATATCTCTTTTAGCTGACCTTCTATCAGGCCGCGTTTTTCTTCAATCACGAGTATTTCATCAAGTCCGCTGGAAAACTTAACTATTCCTTCGGGTTCTAAAGGCCAAGTCATAGCTGGTTTATAAATGGAAAGACCAAGACGTTTTGCCTGGTCAAGTGAAAGCCCTAAGTCATCTAAAGCTTGTCTGACGTCTAAATAAGCCTTGCCAGCGGTAACAATCCCAAATCGACGAGCTGGTCCATCAGTAATTACTCGGTCGAGCTTATTTGCCCTTACAAATGCGCGCGCTGCCTCCAATTTATAATCCATTAGTCTGGATTCCTGAGCAAGCGGAGTATCTGGCCAACGGATATGCAAACCATCCTTGGGCAAATTGAAGTTATCTGGATGTATGGAAGTTGTGCGCTCCAGATCAACTGAAACGATTGCTGATGTGTCCAGGGTCTCCGCAATACACACAAAGCCCACCCAAAGACCTGAATAGCGTGATAATGACCAGCCAAACATTCCTAAATCTAAAATATCCTGAACCCCTGAAGGGTTAAGTATGGTATTCTTTGCTGCTTGGAGGTCATATTCGCTTTGATGAGCAGTTGTAGACGACGCACATATATGGTCATCGCCGGCAAAAACAAGCACCCCTCCATTCGGGGCAGTTCCCGCCAAATTCCCGTGCTTGAAAACATCTATCGATCTAT
>CAYRUX010000120.1:0-5447 GCA_964427515.1 uncultured Rhizobiaceae bacterium | reverse complement strand
GTCTTGATTCTATTTGTTGCATGCCTGTGGAGACCCAACCGTCCGGATCCTCCCAGTCTCGAGTTATAGCATTGAACATCACACATGTGTACCGTCCGGCTGATAGGTCAGAAATATGAGCATGTTTAAATACTCTGGAATTTATAATCCCAGCATTACAGAAAGGTCTGAATAATAATTTTGGATGGGCAAGATTGCCAATCAGGTTTTGTGCTTGAGTTACTTCCTTGTCGAATATGTTTGGGTCATCACTGTCACCTAAGGAAACGGTATGGCTATAAGAATGGTTGCCGATCCAATGGCCTTCGTTTTTTGCTCGAATGACGGCATTTAGACCGTCATTTTTAAGTAATTTCCGGCCAATGACGAAAAACGTGGCTTTGATATTAAACTTGTTTAAAACATCTAATACATGATGAGTTATATCGGCTTCGGGTCCATTATCAAAGGTGATGGTTACTTTCGCCATAACTATGCACTCTCTTAAATTATGAATGGTTAGGTGATTTTTGTTAAACCACGTCGGGTAACGCGGAGTCCAGACGTTTCACAATCCCATGTATTGTCTGTGATCCCTTCATTTCGCAGTTCAATTTTCCTAACCTTTTGGGTTGGAGTGCGCGGCAGTGAAGGTTTAAATTCAAAGTAGCGTGGTACCATAAAATAGGGCATTTGTTCTACACAATACTCTAATAATTTGACGGGATTCAGTTTGGCTCCAGGGTTGCAAACTATAATGGCTTTCACTTCGTCTTCTCCTAGTTTTGCTGGAACGGCAATTGCAGCACTTTCAGATATGTCTTTATGCATATTGAGAATACGTTCAACTTCAAAGGATGAAATATTTTCGCCACGTCGACGGATTGCGTCTTTTAGTCGGTCAAGAAAATAAAAATAACCGTTGGAGTCCTGATACCCCCGGTCGCCCGAGTGAAACCAAAGATCTTTAAATGCCTCTAGAGATTTTTCTTCCATGCCATAATATCCTGACATAAGGGTATTGGGATACTTTGGCCGTATCGCGAATTCTCCAGCTTCTCCAGAAGGACATTGCCGACCTGCAGGGTCAACTATTTTGACTTCATAATATGGTGCTACGCGCCCACAGGACCCGATAGGGGTTGATTCATCAGGTCGAGAATAGATAACAATATTAGCTTCTGTTGACCCATATCCCTCAGTTAACTCAAGGTCAAATCTTTGTTTGAATTCTTCTTGAACTTCATGGGGATTGGGAACGGAGTAAATCATTCTTAAGGAATTCTCTGCATCGTCTTGCTGGCGTTCTGCTGAGTATAACATTTGACATATACCGCCAACAGCTACGGTAACGGTTGCACCATAACGACGAACGTCTGGCCAGAAGTTCTCTATACTAAGTCGCTCTCGAAGAATCATACGTCCGCCTACGAGAAGAGTACCCAGCAATATGAACTTTCCTGCAATATGGAAAAATGGGAGAAAATTATAGCTTATATCATCCTTTTGGAGACTAACTATTTCGTTAAAAACAATCGAAAATGATATTTCAAATTGATGGTTAAGCATAACTCCTTTTGATGGTCCGGTTGTTCCCGAAGTAAACATGATACAAGCTAACGTTTCCGGAAATATTTTCTTGTTCAGGTTATTTTCAGATCCTCTTGGGAGGCCAGATAAAGAATGTTTTTGGATCGGTATTGTCACATTTTCAGTTAAAGAATTATCATAATGTATAATACATTTTTTCAGGTTGACGCATCGATCTAAAATATCGGCAAATATTGGTAAGAACTCTTCATCTAACACTGCGATGTTAGCGCCGGAGTTTTGCAACATATGAGTAAGAATCTCTCCTTTGTATGCGGTATTGAGCGGTACCTCTACGGCGCCTAATTTGGCAAGTGCAAACCACACATCAATATATTCTGGAGAGTTTTTCATCATGACTGCTACTCGATCACCAAACTGCAAGTCGAGTGAAGCTATCCCTCTTGCCAATCTGTTAGCGCGTTGGTTCATCTGTTTGTGACTATAATCATTCCCCTCGTAATGGAGAAAAGGAAAATCAGGATATAAATCTGCATTATGTTCCAAAATGCGATGTACTATCCATTCGTGCTCAGGTGCTTCATCAAAAGGTGACACGCGTTCTAGTCCTAAAAACAATAGTCTTTTAAAATTTTATGTAGTGATTGTTTGGCCTTAATTTTATCTATGAGTAGAATAAACAAAATATGTCGATAGATAAATGATAATTAGGGATTAGTCCTTTATTGAGCAGTTAGGTAATTATGAGTCGATCTAGTAATCTTATTTTTCCGACAGTTTTGCTGTTAGTGGGTGGGGTATCATATGGTAGCGTAATATCTGCCAATAGGTTAGCGGTGGAAGCTGGTTTCCCTTTTATTGCATATGCGTTTTGGCAAATGATCATAGCATCAGGTGTATTGGTCATAATATCTATTGTTCTTGGCTGTCCTCCGAGGATGGGTAGGCGTTATTTGCGGGTTTACGCCATAACAGCTTCTTTTGGTTTGTCGGGGCCTCTGCTTATCCTAACATTTCTTGCTGATAAGCTGCCCACTTCAGTGCTGACTCTTATGGTAGCATTGATCGCACCCGCAGTATATTTGCTAGCTTTATTGGTTAGAAGCGAATCATTTCGGTGGCTAAGTGTGTTGGGGGTAGTTTTGGGGTTCATCGGGGTGCTATTTATAATAGTGCCGGAACGAAGCCTTCCTGATCCTGAAATGGCAATTTGGGTTCTCTTCGCGTTACTTTTGCCAGTAAGTGCGGCCATTAACAATGTCTATACTGCTAAGCTAATGCCTGACGATGTAAATTCGCTTTCGCTTACGGCCGGGTTGATGACCATTACTTCGTTAATTCTCTTGATCGTGATGTTGATAGTGGATGGTCCGGTATTATTAACGGACTCAGGCTTGGATGGAACATGGCCAACAATTTGGGCAGCTGCAGGAAACGCGATAACTTACGTATGTTTTTTCGAGATATTACGCAGAGCTGGAGCGCTCTTTTTTGCACAGTTGAATTATGTTGTGGTGGCTGCGGGTGTTTTATGGGCATATATGATATTCAATGAGGTGCCAAGTTCTTGGCTTTGGGGCGCAATTGCCGTTATTGCCGTAGGTTTGGCCGTTATGAACTATTCGAAAGCCATAGGGTTGCGCTCGGGAGCCTAGTATTTTTATCATTGTGATTGTTATAATATGTATGCAATCAGTACGGATATAATTTTGGGCTGCGGTTACTTAGAATTGTTATATCAATAGTTTTGGGGGTTTTATGTTTAAAACGAGCAACGGCGAAGAAATCTTTGTTATTGATGCGCATATTCATCTTTGGGATGCGAGGCCAGAAAATCAAAAGAACGTTCATGGAGCCCAGTTTATCAATTGTTTTCACGATTATCACAAGGCGCTGAGCCCTGAAGAATATCTCTGGCCAGCCGAAAAGTTTCAACGCTATGGTGCTGATGCCTTGTATGAAGATCTTTTCGTCAACGGGTATGATGATATGGCTATTTGCCAACCCACATATCTTAAAGACTTTTATAAAGAGGGATTTAATACGACTGAGCAGAACGCATTATTACGAGAGAAGCATCCTGATCGGATAATCCTTAATGGAGCTTTTGATCCGCGTGATGAAGAAGAAGGTCTAGACTATTTGGAAAATCTAGTTAACACCTATGGAATAAAGGGAGTTAAGCTATATACAGCGGAATGGCGTGGAGATTCCAAAGGTTACAAATTATCTGATCCATGGTCTAAGCGATATCTAGAGAAAGCACAAAAGTTAGGCATAAAAAACATCCATGTGCATAAAGGCCCAACCATCTTACCACTAAACCGAGATGCTTTTGATGTCGCGGATATAGATGACGCTGCCACAGATTTCCCTGAACTTAATTTTATTGTTGACCATGTTGGCCTTCCAAGATTGGATGATTTTTGTTGGATCGCAGTTCAGGAGCCGAATGTATATGGTGGTTTGGCCGTGGCATCGGCGTTTGTACATGCTCGCCCAAGATACTTTGCCGAGATGATGGCAGAGCTTCTGTTTTGGGTTGGAGAAGACAGACTTTTGTTCGCTAGCGACTATGGAATATGGCAGCCAAAATGGCTTATTGAGAAATTTATGGAGTTTGAATTACCGGAAGATCTTAGTGCGGAGACGGGAGTTAATCTGACACTTGAAGGAAAGCGTAAAATTCTTGGTTTGAACGCGGCTAAACTTTATGGAATCGATGTGGAATCGCAAATGGCGAGAATTGAAGCAGGAGAAGGTTAAGGGAATATGGTGTTGGCACCAAATCCACCCATGGTTGAAGACAAACACTTGCGTGATGAGGTGTGGAATTGTCTCGCTACAGTGAATGATCCAGAATTGGATGAATCTGTTACAGATATGGGGTTTATAGATCGCCTTGAAATCGACAAGAATAATGAAGTGATCATTGAGTTTCGTTTGCCAACATTCTGGTGTGCACCAAACTTCGCGTTTTTGATGGCAAATGACATGCGTGAGGCCGTGGAAAAACTTTCCTGGTTACCTAGAGTCATAATTACTCTCACTGATCACTGCCATGCAGAGGCAATTAATAATGGGGTTCATAAAGGTCTATCTTTCAGTGAGGCATTTCCAGAGCAAACAGAGGCAAATCTTGACGAACTTCGTGAAATCTTCCGACGCAAAGCTTTTAAAATGCGTCAAGAGCTTCTGTTACGTACATTAAAAGAGATTGGCTACAAAGGGTCGGAGCTGTGTTTACTAAAAATTGACGAATTGGTTGCTATTGTGTCTGAAGACCATAATTTTTCTTTACTTCGATCGCGTTATTTAGAGGTTCGAAAAGAATTTGGTGGGCCGTATGGATGCGATAAATTGGCTTTTACTAGTGATACAGGGGAAGCCATTTCTTCTGAATCCTTTGTAGAGTATCTCAGTGGTCTGCGACGTGTTAGGGTAAATTCTGAGTTCAATGCAAATATGTGCCGGAGTGTATTGAAAAGTCGCTATGGCGAAAACAAGAAAGTGGCTACTAACTAAATTATCCTTAAAGGTTTTAGCGAGGTTTATTTCTAAAAAACTAATTTGTAGTCTCTTTTTAGTTTCTGGTTCTAGTCATTTCCGACAAGAGTGAGTTTGTCATCTTTCCTCTAAAGAGTATGGCTCCAGACTTGCGAGACGTATAAAATTAGTAAAAAGGATTCGAGCATCAGCATTTAGCTTAGTCATTGAACTGTCAAATTGATCCCTTAATAATTTGCATGCGTTTTCTCCTAAAAGATCTTTCAGTTCCGTTACGTATTCTGGCGGCGTTAGCCACTGATTGATAGTTTTATCATGTATTTCTAGATGGAATTGTACCCCCCAAGCGCGGTTGCAAAGGCGCATAGCTTGCACATTGCAGTCAGGAGAATTCGCTAGTATGAGAGCTT
>CAYRUX010000119.1:0-4709 GCA_964427515.1 uncultured Rhizobiaceae bacterium | reverse complement strand
GTTAAGTGCGCTACAATTACTCCAGATGAGGCTAGAGTGGAAGAATTTGGATTAAAAAAGATGTGGCGCTCTCCTAATGGAACCATTAGAAATATCCTTGGAGGCACCGTTTTTCGCGAACCTATTGTATGTAAAAACGTTCCTCGTCTTGTTCCTGGATGGATCCACCCCATAGTGATTGGGAGGCACGCTTTTGGCGATCAATATCGTGCAACAGATTTTGTAGTACCGACGGCTGGAAAACTCACGGTATCCTTTGAACCAAATGATGGTAGCGATAAAATTGAACATGAGGTTTACAACTTCCCAGACGGAGGGGTGGCGCTTACCATGTACAATTTGGACTCATCAATTCGTGACTTTGCCCGAGCTTGTATGAATTTTGCGCTAGGTAGAAATTGGCCACTGTATATGTCTACAAAAAATACTATTTTAAAGGCGTATGACGGACGTTTTAAAGATCTTTTTGAAGAAGTTTTTGATAATGAGTATAAGAAAAAATTTGAAGCTGCTGGTATTACTTATGAGCATAGACTTATTGACGATATGGTAGCTGCAGCATTGAAATGGGAAGGATCCTTCGTTTGGGCTTGCAAAAATTATGATGGTGACGTTCAATCTGACACAGTAGCCCAGGGGTTTGGCTCCCTTGGTCTCATGACCTCAGTTCTATTAACGCCAGATGGAAATACTGTGGAAGCAGAAGCAGCCCATGGTACAGTTACTCGCCATTTTAGAGCATTTCAACGAGGGGAAGAGACTTCAACCAACCCTATCGCCTCTATATTTGCATGGACAAGAGGTTTAAGCCATCGGGCAAAAATCGATGGAAACAACGAGTTAGCTCGCTTTTCACAAGTACTTGAAAAAACCTGCATCCAAACTGTAGAAAACGGTGAAATGACGAAGGATTTAGCGCTTTTAATGCCAAATAATTCCGAATTTTTAAATTCTAAGAACTTTTTAGAAGCGATAGCACTAAATCTAGAAAATAATATTGGTTAATAAACGGCTAGAGGTTGCCGCTTATTAATTTAGGCCGTTGCTGCTACCACAGAGTTATATTCAGCTGATGGTTGATTTGATATTCGATCTAAGTCCCCCATGCATGTCCATTCCCATGCTTCATCATCGTCAAGCAACGCGTTTAAAAGTTCGTGATTTATTGCATGACCAGAGCAATGGCTTTTTACAATGGCGACAAATGGTGCTCCAGCCAAACTTAGATCTCCTATGCAGTCTAACGCTTTATGACGGGCAAATTCAGTATCATAACGAAGGCCACCATGGTTCAGTATACCATCATCACCTATCACTACGGCATTTTCTAGCGTACCTCCTAAAGCTAACCCCGCAGCGTGCATTTTTTTCACATCCGACTCCAAACAAAATGTACGTGCCCTACTTAATTCTTTTTCGAATGAAGACTGACGAGAGTCAAAGTCAAAGCGCTGCGTACCAATAACCGTATTTTGGAAGGAAATTTCACATTCCAGAGCAAAGTGATCATAAGGCGATATAGATACCCATCGGTCACCTTTACTCACTATAACCTCTTTAAGTACTTTTATGACGCGGCAAGGTGCATCCAGTTCAATAACGCCTGCACATTCTATCAAAAATACAAAAGGGGCAGAACTACCATCCATGATCGGCACCTCTGACCCATCCAGTTCTACTATGACATTTCCTACTCCACAGCCGTAGAGCGCTGCCATTAAATGTTCTATGGTACTTACCGTAATACCTTCCTCATTCCCAATAGTCGTACATAAGCGTGCATCAACTACATGCTCTCTAGTAGCAGGCACTTCAACGCACGGTGCTAAATCAGTTCTCCGAAAAATAATACCAGTTCCAGATTCAGCAGGTAATAGTGTCATTGAAACTCTTGCATTTGTATGCAAGCCAGTTCCTGTGCAATGGATAGGTTTCTTTAACGTCTTTTGTGACTTAAATGGCAATAATCAAAATCCCTAAAAACTATTCACCGCGCTTTTAGCAAACGCAGCTGTAAATTAAACTTTGCAACGGTTTCCCTATAATCCTAGGTAAAACCGCGTGGCAGGGAATCCGCATTATTTTTGATCCAAAGCGAATCCCCCTCCACGACTTGTAACAATCGTTCTTAACGTATTCATATCACTCTTTGTTACAATATGTTACGTTTTTCATGACAAATTTTTCCCTGAAATCTGCTAGTTAGCCTGCCGTCTCAAAAAGGCTGGAATCTCCAGTGGGTCCTCTTCTCGTGTCAATATTTCATCCGCTTGACGTTCGGGGGAGCTAACATTTTCAAATGTTGGTTCATCATCATTTTGTTTAGTTGCACTAACATTATTTGCCAGTGCTGGAGGCTGTGTTGGTTTGACTTTTTGCGTGGTTCCAGAGCGTGATTCTTTTCTGCTTCTTCCGCTCCCAGTCATACGCTCAAACAGGGACGGGCCGCGTTTTTTTGAACTACTTCCCGCATTTTCTACACTAGCTACACTAAATGGATCAGCCATGTCATCCACATCTTTTCCTGAGGATTCTCCTGGTTTTACAGCTGGTGCTGGGATAAAACTATCCTTTGGATACTGTTTTTGTGTTGCACTATTTTCGGGAGTGTCATTCTCAGCAGCGTCCCTTTGTATAATATTTTTTTGCAACACGACCCCGGCTTTTATAGCGCCAGCAGTATTCGCTGAAATCGTTTTGGCAACCGGAGGTAATTTTTCTTCCAAAGGTTTGTTCTCACTTTCAATATTCATTCCTGAGGATCTATGTTCTTCATTTCCCGTTAGCGCACCTTCAGTATCTTGGCCATATACCAAAGATGTTTCCTCATCTGAAAACAAACTATTTTCCAGTTTTTTATCGATGTCATCGATTTTATCAGATTCAGAATTTATACTTTGCTGTATTTCACTTTGAGAACTTCCGGTCGCACTACTAGCCCCAGCACCTCTTCGACTATTTAAGCCAAGTACATGTACCTTATCAGAAGGTTCTGGTATTGGTTCCTCAATGGAGTCGGCATCTATACCCGTAGCGATCACTGCTACTCGCATTTGACCCTCTAGTTCGTCCGACATAGATGTCCCAAAAATTATATTGGCGTCTTCATCAACCTCTTTACATATACGGGTGGCAGCTTCATCAACTTCCATTAGAGTAACGTCAGATCCGCCGGTAATGTTTATTAAAACACCTCTTGCCCCTTCGATAGAAGCATTGTCAAGTAATGGATTATTGATTGCAGCTTCGGCAGCTTCAGTGGCTCGACTTTCTCCACTAGCCTCTCCTGTTCCCATCATAGCCTTACCCATTTCGCCCATCACGGTTCGAATATCAGCAAAATCTAAGTTAATTAGGCCGGGACTTACCATTAAATCTGTGACACCCCTAACACCCGCATGAAGAACTTCATCGGCAAGATTAAAAGCTGAAGCAAAAGTAGTTTGTTCGTTGGCTATCCTAAATAAGTTTTGATTTGGAATTACAATCAAAGTATCAACATACTGCTGTAACTCCCCTAGCCCAGCTTCGGCTAATCGCATGCGCTGAATTCCCTCAAATTGAAAAGGTTTGGTTACAACGCCTACAGTCAAAATTCCTTGTTCTCTCGCAGCTCTTGCAATCACAGGAGCCGCCCCAGTACCAGTACCGCCTCCCATTCCTGCAGCTATAAAAACCATGTTATTAGCTTCCAAATATTGCTGTATGTCTTGCAATGCCTCTTCAGCTGCAACACGACCAATATCGGGCCTAGCTCCGGCTCCAAGGCCGTGGGTAACATTTACACCAAGCTGAACTTTTTGTTCTGATAGAGATTGCTGTAGTGATTGCGAATCTGTGTTGGCAACGCCAAACTCTACGCCCTCAAGTCCCCCGTTAATCATATTGTTAACGGCATTCCCGCCAGCTCCACCCACACCTATGACAGTGATTCGAGGTTTATTTTCTTCCCATTGTTGAGGTGCGAAATCTATACTCATTTAAATCCTCCAGAAAGGTTTGTTGTTTTATTTTTCCCCATTATTAAAAATATTATAGGCTAGACATAGGGGGCCTAACCCTTGCTTGAGTTAAAAATTCATTCTTAACCACTGACCGATGCGACCAAATGCATTAACAGTCGTGGCAGTACTTTCTGTTTGCTGTTGACGTACTTGTAATTCGTCGAAATGTTCAGATGCATACAACAGTATTCCGGCACAAGTTGAACAGTTAGGCCCGGCGACCGCTTCCGCTAAGCCAGGAATTGGAAGAGGCCGAGCTAGTCTAACTTGCCTCTCGAGAATATCTGCAGCTAGGTCTTCAATACCTTGTAATTGACTTGCGCCACCCGTGATTACAATTCGGCGAGCGGCAGACCTTGCTATCCCAGAAGATTCAATATAATCCCGCACAAGTTCGAATATTTCTTCAATGCTTGGACGTACAATAGCGGTTAACAATGATCTAGGAATTTGCCGGCTAGAAAGTGCTTCTGGCTCGCCAAGTTCTGGCACTTCAATCATTTCACGGTTATCCGAGGGGCCGCTAATTACACTCGCATAAAGGCGTTTCATATGTTCTGCACTCGAAATTGGCGTTGTTAATCCTTGCGCAATATCGTTAGTTACATGAAATCCACCAATTGGTATACTGGAAGTCCAAATTAATTCACCGTTAGCAAAAGTTGCTAATCCCGTACCCCCACATCCCATATCAATTAGCGTAAC
>CAYRUX010000118.1:0-5334 GCA_964427515.1 uncultured Rhizobiaceae bacterium | reverse complement strand
GACTCTTGCAAACGAACATATGATAAAGGCGATTGGTGAAATTACAGTTAATGAGGGTTTAAACCCTAAAGATAGTGTGATAGTGGCGGGTGGGGGCGCTGCCGGATTAAATATCCTACCTATAGCATCCGAGTTGGGATGTGAAAGGGTTCTAGTACCCAGCGCTTCTGCGGGATTAAGTGCTTGCGGCGCACAAGTATCGGACGCAATCGTAGAATTCACCTCTAGCCACGTAACCCGTACTAGAAATTTTGACTTTCTTGGGGTGAATGATGCTCTACAGGATGTGACAAACCAGATGGACAAATTTGAGAAAGATCTTAGAAAGCGAGGTGTGGAGAATTTTAATAAGACATACTTTGTTGAAGCTAGGTACCTTTTTCAGGTTTGGGAGATTGAAGTACTAATTGAATCAGGAACATTTGGGAATGAAGATGATGTAAGTAAGTTGATAACTTCGTTTCATCGAGCTCACGAAAGGATTTATTCTGTACGTGACGAGGGACAGGAAATTGAATGTTTGAATTGGAAAGGTAGGTTAATTGGTGAGTTGCCTACGCAATTAAATAGCCCAACATTTATATCTACTAAATCTGTTGAGACTCAGAGGACATGTAATGCGTACTTTCAGGGACAGGGGTTTTTAAAAACACACAGGTTTTTTGGCAACAGTCTTAAGACAGGAACCATAATTGACGGGCCGGCAATTGTAGAAGAACCAACAACCACGTTAGTGATTTACCCTGGCTTGCAGATTCAGTTAACCGATACGCGATCCTATCTTTTGAAAATGAATCAGTAAAAAAATTGGTATGTAAAAATGGTCACTGCGCAAAATAAAAATATAGACACAGTCACAACTGCCGTAATGGCAAATCGGCTTGATGCAATTGTACGAGAGATGTCAAATACCTTACAGAGAGCTGGGAGATCTGCGGTTATAAACGTGGCAAGAGACTTTTCTTGTTCCATAGTTACCGGTGATAATCAGCTGCTTTCTGTGGCAGAAGGTTTGCCTGTGCATGTTTTTGGCTCTCATTTACAAACTGCGTCAATCCATGAGTTTCATAATGATATTACAGAAGGAGATGCTTTTCTTCATAACGATCCATATTTTGGCAATACACACCCAGCTGACCACACTATTATTGTTCCTATCTTCGCAGAGGGCGAATTATTATTTATGGCGTGTGCAAAAGCTCATCAGGCAGATATTGGGAATAGTATACCCACCACTTATCATGCACGTGCGCGGGATGTTTACGAAGAGGGCTCTCTAACCTTTCCGGGTGTTCGTATTCAAAAAAACTTCGAAAATATAGAAGATATTATTAGGATGTGTAAAAGACGTATTCGTGTGCCTGAGCAATGGTATGGAGATTATCTTGCCGGGCTGGGTGCCGCCCGCATAGGGGAGCGTCGCCTTAATGAATTCATTGATAAATACGGAATCCATAATGTGAAAGAATTCGTCAACGAGTGGTTGGATTATTCTGAAAGGCGAATGGTAGATGCTGTGCAAAAATTACCAAAAGGTCGGTTAACAAATGAGGTGTGGCATGACCCTATGGAGGGCATTTTGGATCATGGTATTCCAGTTAAGGTAACGGTCGATGTTGATCCAGAATCCAGTGTCATAACTGTGGATATGACAGACAATCCTGATTGTGTGGATTGCGGTCTTAATCAGTCAGAAGCCTGTGCAATTAACAATGTTGTTACAGGGGTGTTTAATTGTCTCGATTGGGATGTGCCTCACAATTCAGGAAGTATGCGTAGGCTTAATATTATATTAAGGGATAATTGTGTAGTCGGCCGCCCAGAATTTCCCCATAGTTGTTCCATGGCAACTACCAACTTGGCCGATAGAATAATCAATGTGACTCAATCTGCGTTTGCAGACCTTGGAGAGGGTTTTGGACTTGCTCAAGGTGGAAACGCTATAGGAGCCGGTCAGGCAGTAGTTTCTGGTAATGATTGGAGAAGAGAGGATGCTCCATATATTAATCAATTATTTTTGTCTACCAACGGTGGCCCGGGTTCAGCTGAGGCGGATGGATGGGTTACCTATGCATTGCCATGTTGCAGTGGTTTATTATACCGGGACAGCATAGAATTAGATGAAATTAAGCATCCGATACATGTTGAATCTGTACGGTTAATGAAAGACGGAGGGGGTGCAGGTAGGCGTAGGGGTGCGCCTGGAACAGAAGTAATTTTTGGACCGAAGAAAGATTTAATGACTGCAGTAATACCTAGCGACGGTCACTTAAATCCACCGGCTGGTGTACGTGGTGGCAAGAATGGCAATGCAGCCCGTACCTTTAAGATTGAAAAAAATGGTAATGAAACAAGGTTGCCCAATGTGGCAAATGTGGCGCTAACGGAAGGCGAATTGATAAAAGGGGTTGATAGCGGTGGTGGAGGTTATGGTGATCCTTTAGACCGAGAGCCTTCGCGAGTTTTAGAAGATATTTTAGAACAGTGGGTATCCGAAAATGCCGCTAAGTCTATCTATGGTGTTGTATTAACTGGAAAAGCAGATAATGAAACTCTTGCTGTGAATGAGATCGAAACTGAACAGTTACGTATCAAATTACAGGCAGACAGAATATAATTTTATAAACTATAAAATCGAAAGTGGCATGCCTAAATTGAAGAAGAGACCTTCTTTACTGATTACTCTTTATTTGATCGTCAAAAAATATGATTAAAAGACCGAGTCTATGAAGACCTGGAGTTCAGTTTTTTGTTCTTTAAAGAAAGAGATATTGGTCTTATTCCTTATACTAGTTGCAGGTGTAAATTTTGGTTTATTATTTTCGGTAAACAAAATTGCATCTGAAGGAGGAATTCCATTCTTTTCCTACGTATTTTGGTACGCTCTAGGAGCGGGTGTAATATTATTGCCTGTGGCAATTTTTCGTGGGGAATTACCCAGTACAAAAGGTGCTCATCTTAAAGCCTATGGGGTTGCTGCGGCTCTTGGTTTTGCTTTTCCATTTACACTTCTAGCCTTTGTTGCTCCAAAGTTGCCTTCTGGTGTTGCGGTACTATTAGTAATTCTTACCCCCGCTTTTACCTATCTTTTCTCATTGATAGCACGACTTGAGAAATTTCATGTGCTGAGCTCTATTGGTATCATTTTGGGTATTGTGGGGGTATTGCTTGTCGTGATACCTAGCGGAAGTTTGCCAGAATCAGATATGTCAATGTGGTTTTTACTAGCCCTTCTGGCACCAGTATGTTTTGCCGGCCTAAATGTTTACGCAGAATTGTCAAGACCGCCAGAAGCATCTTCACTTTCGCTTGCAGTAGGAATACTTTTTTCAAGTACATTAATGCTTCTACCTTTAATGATTGGAACAGGTCAGATCTATTTGCCGCCGGGCTCCAATTTAGAAGCAGACCTTGCCCTCTTAGGAGCTGTTTTAATAAATGTTATTATGTGGCCCCTTTTTTACGAAATCGTGAAACGTGCGGGTGCATTTTTATTTTCAATGATTAACGTAATAGGAGTAGTTAGCGGGTTTGGTTGGGGAATATTATTTTTTGGTGAAGGTCATAGTATTTTTGTATGGGTCTCCGGAGTTGTAATGCTTGTCGGTTTAGGATTAATTCTTGTCCGACCGTTTTTGACCCGTTAAGTCATAATGCTAGGATAAAGAAAAATATTCGTTTCGTCAGATTTAAAGAACTAATTTGTTTCCAAGTGCAATTTCTAATAATTTAGTTAAAAAAGTTCAAGAGAGCGACACCAGAAATTACAAGTGCAATTCCGCCCCATTGGGGGAGAGATACTTGTTCTTTTAAAATGAATCTAGCAAGTAACACCGTAACTATCGTGTAGCCGACACTGGCTATAATAGCATATTCTCCGTGTTCTGTCGCTAAACCTAGAAAAAGAAAAAGATGTCCTCCAGTATCGAGGAGCGACCAAATAATTAGTATTGGCCACACATTAAATGAGAATTTAAAACTTTCTTTCCGTAAAAACATCGCTATTGCAAGAATTATTACCCCAATTATTCTCATAGCCAGCAATGTTTGAGTAGGACCGTATTCTTCTATAGCAAGGTCAGCAAATTGTAGAGAAACACCCCATATGGTAGCTGCAAGAAGTGAGTAAAGAATTGTCCTACGGATCACGTGAGGAGAAAATTCAGTATTACCTTCTACACTTTTGGGACCCATTCTGGCGACGACCCAAACTCCACTCAGTGTTACGGCCATAGCTACCCACACAATATTATTTGGCTGGGATCCAAAAACTATTGAAATTGGTATAGCAATTGCGGGGTAGCAGGAAACTACTGGCGCTGCAATAGCAACGGGCCCATGGGTAACCGCGTGGTAAAATAGTATGGAGCCTAATCCCACACCTATACCCATAATTATAAGCCAATGAATTCCTTGTAGATGTAGATTTAAGGCCTGCCCGTCAATTACAATTGTAAGACCAACTAGCACCGTCCCAATAGTCATCATAGCAAATGTTGCTGCTATTACTCCTACCGATCTTCCAGCAAACCGAGCAATAAAGTCTGAAAAACCCCATGCAATGGCGCAACAGGCACCCCAAAATACCGCGTTATCAACCATGTGGTGGTGTGAGAAGGTTCATTGCGGGTTAGGATCGTAAGTCTAAATTATTAACCTACACTTAATCAGTACGATTAGTAACTTCAAGCAAATGGTATCCAAATTGTGTTTTTACTGGACCCTGAATTTCATTCAAATTAGCACTAAAGACTACCTCATCAAATTCCTTTACCATCTGTCCCGGACCAAAAGTACCAAGTTCTCCACCACTTTTCCCGGAGGGACATTTCGAGTGTTCCTTAGCTACCGTAGCAAAATCTTCACCTCCTACTAATTTCTCTTTAAGTTGTTGGCAAAGTTTCTCATTTTCAACCAAAATATGTCTTGCGCTAGCTTGAGCCATTAAAAATCCTTTCTCGATATCAATTAGAAGTAAGGGTATATACATAACGCTAGGAACTTCAAAAAAACCGTTCCTTTTTAATAAAAATTTTTCTCAATAGTGTTTGATGCATCCAAGGTATTAAATCGACATTAAACTTATCTGTGGGAAAATCAATTTTATAAACTATTTTTTAAAAATTCCTTTAGAATATGTTTAGAGAAAAATATCATTATGATGTTTAGCATTGGTGGGTTTTGTTTAGCATTGGTGGGTTTAATGTTTTGGAGACTAAGTCAGCACGGTGTTTTTATCGTGACGTTTCTTATTTGGGTGATTGTAATTTTATGCTCTCAACCCCTAATTGACCGGCCAGTTGCAATGGCTGATAAATTAAATTCTTTAGCACT
>CAYRUX010000117.1:0-14564 GCA_964427515.1 uncultured Rhizobiaceae bacterium | reverse complement strand
TATTTGCGGCTACAATTAGACCGCCCAAAGTCTCGTCTCTAACAATGTCAACCGGTATTCTACTAGGTGCAGCATTAATTATGCTGCCCACTATGATCCTATCTGGACAAACCTGGCATCCTCCAGCATCCAATGAACTTGGAAACTTGGCGTTAGTTATTGCTATTTTGGTAAATATAACGATTTGGTGGATGTTTCTGGAAATTGTTCGTAATGAAGGGCCAATATTTTTTACACCTTCAAATTACGTAGTTGTACTCTCCAGTATTGGCTGGGGGGTATTAATACTTGGTGAAAACCCTAGCCTTTACATTTGGGGAGCTGTGGTTCTTATGTTTTTAGGCGTCGGGCTCGTTAACTTTGGCCAGAAAAGTAACAATACAAAACGAATATAAATAAAATATTTATAGACCCTCTGGTTCTCCGGATTAATAATGCCAGCGTCAATACCTTGGAAAGTCAGGTAAACCATGTACGATGCAATTATTGTTGGCGGTCGATGCGCGGGAGCTCCCACAGCGATGCAGTTAGCACGCAAAGGTCATAAGGTTTTGCTGTTAGAGCGTGATCCCATCAACTCAAATATGGCACATTCTACACACCTGATTCACCCTGAGGGGGTTGCTCGTTTAATTAAGTGGGGTTTATACGACGCTATTTTAAAACGCTGTAAACCTTTCAAAACCTGGTCAATTGATTTACATGGCATACATCTTGAAGGGATACCTCCGGCGGCAGAGGGTAATATAGAAGAATCAATCGCACCAAGACGAAATATTCTAGACGGTATCCTCTTGGAAGGTGCAAATGCGAGTGGCGCCGTGATACGTGAAAATTGCCGGGTAGTAGCGCTCACATTTAATGATGGTACAGTAACAGGCGTCAAAGCCCGTAATCAAAACGGCCGTACATTTACTGAAGATGCACACATAGTCATAGGCGCGGACGGCCCTGCCTCTATTGTTGCGAAGTGCGTAAACGCTCGTGAGTACAAAAATGTACCCCCACTACAAAGCAATATTTGGAGTTACTGGCAAAATATGTCGATTAACTGCTTGAGGATTTATGTCGGCCCCCGTCAGGGTGCATTTGCATTTCCTACAAGTGATGATACTGTTTTGGTAGCCGCTAATCTTCCCTATGATTTGTTTAGAACTGTTCGAGATCAGCGTGAACATCATTACTGGCAAATGCTAGCTACAGCAGCTCCAATACTTTATGAACAGACACGCAAAGCTACAAGAGTTGACCGCTTTTTTGCTGGCTGTACTAGAAGCTTTGTACGCGAAACAGTTGGTAAAGGATGGGCTTTGGTGGGGGATGCAGGAATGAAGAAAGATCCTATAACAGCACAGGGTATCGCTGTTGCATTTGAGTACGCTGATAAGTTAGCCACCTCTGTTCATAATGGACTAGTTGATGGGGGAACAACCCTCGAAGAGCAATTAGCAAAATACGCTATAGAAAGAGACGAAAGACTTCTTCCTTACTACGATTTTACGGTTCGACTTGCAGCCCTAGCACCACCCAGTACCCAGCAATTAGCTGGTTACCGAGCCATGGAAAATAATAGTAAATCAATTAAAAAATTCTTTGGAACAATTTCACTGTCAGAAAACCCTGTCTTATGATTAAAGAAAACACAAAAACCACTTTTTATAATACTGGCAGTACGGAACAAAAGTTTATTAACTAAAGAAAATCCTAAGGGCCTAAGAATATATAGTTACATTACTTTATTTTATTCCAAATTGTGCGAATAGCTGCTACAGCAATAAAAATTTCTACAAGATAACATATTATAGAAATCATAAATACGATAACTGCACCAGCAAATAAAGATTGGGCTAAGACTTGCTCCATTGCATAAATACTAAACATTGTTGAGATATTTAACAAAAATGTTAATCCAGCAAATACTTGACAGATCCTTAGTAAAGCAAGTCGTTTACTCAGATACAAAGCTTCATCCCGTATACGCTGTTTGACCGTCTCAGTTATAGTTTCCTCATGAGCTTTTTCCAATATTTCACGAAGTCGTGCGCCAATACCCATAGATGTATTTGAGTAAACTAGAAACATTAATGGAATTGCTGGAAATAAAAGAGCAATTGTGGAATAAGTTAATTCCATATTAAAAAACCTCCAGAACACAAGACGTCATGCCAAAGGGAATCCTCATAATTTGATGGAATATTAATTAACGTTTTGGCGAGAATGCTGACCAATTATCTTCATTATACCTATTTACGTAAACGATTAATTTTTTCTCACTTATAATTAATGAAAATTTGATTGTAACGTTTAACAACGCTTAACGAAAGACAACTATCTTGGTACAGAAAATATACAAGACAGACGCGAAGTTTGAATTGGGCTATTGGGCAATACGTGGCCTTGCACAACCAATTAGATTTCTATTGGCTTACGTTAAAGAACCGGTCATGGAAATACGACTAGGAATTAATCAAGACGGGAGCCCCATCTCTGATGAAGACGCGGATTGGGAAGCACATAAATCCACACTCAATTTATCCTTTCCCAACCTTCCCTACCTTATAGATTATAGTTCAGCTCAAAACGTTCAACTAACACAAAGCAATTCAATAATCCGTTACCTTGCCCGAAAATTTAATTTATATGGCACAACGCAATCAGAGTGCATGGAAATCGATCTTTTACAAGATGAAGCATATGATTTTCGCAACAAAATTGTAGGAGCTGCCTATACTTTGGGCAACGAATATCAGGCTGCATATAATGAATTTGTAAACATTTCCATTCCCCGATATTTAAATGGTTTTGAGCGCTATTTGGAAAGTCGTACCAATCAATCCTATTTCGTTGGAAATCAGTTGTCCTCAGTCGATTTTGTTCTCTATGAGCTTATCTGGCAAGCGAGCATAATGGCACCCGGTTCAATTACTGATTCTCGCAGACCATGTCTGAATAAATTTCTAAAAGGTTTTTCAAACATAACCGAAATAAATAACTACATGAAAAGCGATATTTATCTTGATAGACCAATCAATAGCGTATGGGCATCATTTTTATAAGTTTATTTCGTCCAAAAAATACTGATAAATTTAAATGAGCTCCAGTTCATAAAAGGTTCTAGTCTATTCGCTCGATTAATCTGGGTGTTAAGGGGACACTTTCTAAAAGATGACCGCAACAGCCTTAGCCTACACAACTACTGGGCCGACGGTGTCTGAATAGTTACATGTTTTGAACCAGACAGAATCTTTGACGTCGGATATATTACGTATCCCGTTCCATGCAATTAACTAAGGAGTTAATTTTACACCTCACCATTCTCTCTTTTACAATAATGAAAAGGCTCAGGTATTAAGTATTACTCCGTAAAATCAATTTGCTACAATTGGACAATTTTTTTCTTTCTCTACCAAATCATAGACAAACAAAAACTTTGCCATCCCCGTCATCAAACTCGCAACCATCCCCAACTCAAAAATTTCTGCATCAGAAAAAAATTCTTTTAAGTTATTATATAATTTTCCTGATAAATTGCCGTTCATGTTCTGAAGAACAATTTCATCAACCAGTTGCAGTACTACTGCATCTTTTTCAGAGAAAGCATCGCTACCTTCGTTCATGATATTATCAAGTTGCCGCTCAGTAATACCAGCAGACCGCGCATCTTCAATGTTTCCCTTATTACAAAAGGCACACCCATGAGTCATAGACAACCTATAGCGCATTAGCTCTTTCGTCCTAATATCTACTCGGCCACCATAGAATAATTTTCCATAGAATTCTTCAGAATACCACTCCATAAGTTCTGGAGCATTTGCCCCAACCTCAAAGAATGTTGCGTCGCCACCCTTACTGGTTTGCAAATTTAACGACTTTTCGTAAGCCTTCCTAAGTTTTGGGTTCATCTCTTCTGGCGGAACTCTTCTCAACAGTGGGTTAGGCATTACGGCATCCATTTCTAATCAATTTAGCTAGTCATTTCTTACCTCGAGAAAGGCTAACACTCAAACTTAATATACGCTTATTGACCCGATGCAGTTTTATTGCCACCTAATAACTACTATCTATGGTTGAATTTTAATTGATTATAATAATGATTTCTTAGGCGCCAAACTCGTTAAGGCCGCTCAAAGTAGCTTGGCCAATAGCTAAACTGGCGTCGTCCTCAGAAGTATTATTGTCATCTTTTACGACGTTTCTAAATAACTTCCTAATGTAAACTCTGGACAAGATCCTACTAATTCCATGCTCAGAATTTCCAAACAGCTTCATGTAATTATTTAATTCAATACGTTGTTTAGAATCAAACCCGAATTCTACCTGCACTGGTTTAGAATAAGCATATTTTGAAATATCCCCAACAATTTCCTCATTCGAAAATGATAAAATATCATAAGAAAAAGCATGGGATATATTTTTGGGATTATAAACAAAGATCCCTTCCATTCGACACTCGTTATACTTTACTATCTCATTCACAAATTCTTCTTTATCATCAGTCCTTTTCCCGTAAGCACTCAGAACTTTGTGTGCCGCTTTTCTCGCCACATCTGCTACGGGTTTAAGGTAATGGGTCATACTTAGTCCTTTATACTTGAACATCAGGTTTCCGCCCAATTGACCATCTATGTATTGACTGATCCCCTCTCGATCATCAATAGTCTCCAGCAATGCCTCACGATCAGACCATAACTCCTGTTGAGTCTCTTCAAGAAAATACGCAAGGAGAGTTCCCCAACCTTCTAAATCATCCATGTCATTATAAATGTGTAAAAGCCATTTCCAAATAGGGATACCTTCTAATTTAAGAAATTGTATTAACTCTCGAAATACACCGTCATTAAAAAAAAGATTAACAATTAAGTTCATTTTTCGACAATTCAGGTAATCATCAAAATTCAGCGTATTATTCGCCACACAAATCTCTTCGGTTTCAGCAACATTTATTTCCTCCCCCAAGACATCAAAATATCCATAACACCTTGGCAGTAGACGCCAACGGGTTGTCATACCAAACTTATCTCTGGTCACGCTGGATCCGGACTCCGTACCAGGGAGAATCATAAACTGGTACATAGAAATAGTATTAAATCCGGCGTCAACCAGAATCTCTATTGTATCGAAATGTGACTGAAATGAATCACCTGGCAAACCTAGTATAACTTCGCTATAACTATTTGCTCCGACTTCATCTGCATTTTTTGCTAATTCAATTATCTGATCCGCACTAATATTTGACCGCTTAATGTGGGTAAGTACATCCGCATCTAAACTTTGGACTGACCCAGCTAACTTCATTGCACCATTTACTATCTTTGCGACTTCAAGAACACGTTCTTTTTTATTCTTTCCCGTGGCCACGTTAATATATTTTGGGTAATTATACTTGTCCTGCACCTGACTAAGTGTTTTCGCTGTATCAAGGTCTTGTTTGTACATTCCAAAGTTCGAGTCTGCTATATGTAAATCACTTCTCTTATTATGACCTATTGAATCCATTTGTTTTGCTATATAGTAAATTTCTTCATCCACTTTCTTTTGGCTGTTTTTATACACTTTATTCCAGTAATTCATTCCTTCTGTACAAAAAGTGCACATAAACGGACACCCCCTGTTAGTTTGAATAATAGGAAGTAGCTTGCCATCAAAATATTCATCCATTAGGCCAGTAAGATATGGCGAAGGTATTTCCTCAAGGTTTAGTGTTCTTTCCACTTTATAACTTGCATTGAATAAATCATTTTCGCCTATAAATATGAGGCTAGGAATGTCACAATCTATTTTTGTTTTATCAAAATTACTAACTATTAGGGACTCTACCAAGCTGTGAAAGGCTTTTTCTCCTTCCTTCACAATATGAAAATCTACCACCCTGTTTTTCCTTAAAAACGACTCCTGTTCTCCTTGGTCTGTGGGAAGGTTTGGCCCGCCAAATACAATTATAGAATCAACAAACTTTTTCTTAATGAGTTTAGCGAATTCTATAGAGAGATTTGAGTTCCACACGTAATTAGAAAAACCCACAATATGTAATGGAAGTCTTTCCTTGTCTAGATATTCTAGATATTTTGCTAAATCTTCAGGATACTTAAAAATCTTTAAATCTATGTCAGAAGTTATATTGGCCTTGATGTACGCGCCTATATTGCCGACGGCGGCAGGCATTACGTCAGACGATATAGTCTGTTGCGTATAGGTTAGATCGCAAAGAATAATTCGAATTTCCATAGTGACCATTTATCATATAATTAAATACTAATCCAATACCAACCAGATCTTTTGACATTGGGCTAGCAATAGCCAATGATAAATTTTTGACCTACACGATGATAATAGAATAATAAGCAACTCGAATTTGTTTTTTAGCTATGATCAAATTGCTGTGTTTTAGACGTTAGCAGAACATTTTTGAGCCTGTCTGAACACTCATTGGGGAGAGTATAAATTGGGTAAACATCATGTTCCTATCAACCGCACAAAACCTTTGGCAGAATGCCCGTCAGAAGGCCATAACCGTTGGCATCCAGATATAGAGCCTATGACACAAATTCGTGATGGCGACGAGGCAGAGATCCATACGCGCGACTCGTTTGACTGCCAAATTTGCAACGACATGTCTGGATCAGATTTAGCCAAGGTTAACCTAGGACGCGGTCACCCTCTAACTGGCCCAGTCTATGTCGATGGTGCCGAACCGGGGGACCTATTAGCCGTAGATATTCTTGATGTACAATCTCATAATGAGGGCTTTACGGTTATTGCCCCTGGCTTTGGTTTTCTGCGCGATAGATTTACTTCTCCTCATATCGTACACTGGAAAATGAATGATGGTTTTGCAACCTCTTCTTCATTACCTGGTGTACGCATTAAGGGCGCTCCGTTTTTTGGTGTTATGGGATTAGCTCCTTCTCATGAGTTGCTTCAACGGATTAATAGTAGAGAAAGGAAATTACACGATCAGGGTGGAGCAGTTTTTTTACCAGATAAAGAAAAAGCTATACCTTCTGATCCAAATATTGCCAGCGAAGCAATTAAAACTATTGCTCCTCATGAAACAGGCGGAAATCTTGATATAAAACAGTTTATTAAAGGCACCACAATCTATCTGCCCGTTTATAAAGATGGTGCCTTGTTTTCTGTAGGGGATGCGCATTTCGCCCAAGGCGATGGTGAATCTTGTGGTGCTGCTATTGAAACCTCAGCCGTACTTCATGCCCAATTTCGAATTTTAAAGGGTGAAGCAAATCGGCGACGCCAAAGTGATATTTCCTTTGGTAATGAAAACGCCATGAGAGAACCAATCGACGACTCTAGACGCTTCTACGCAACTACTGGAACCTGTATAAGAGAGAATGGCAAAAACCTTTCAGAAGACCTTTCATTAGCTACCAGAAATGCTCTTTTAAACATTGTTGACTATATTGTAGATCGATTTGGGTTCTCACCTGAAAATGCTCTAGTGTTAGCGAGCGTTTCTGTAAACCTTAGAATTAGCCAAATTGTTAATGTACCAAATGTAACTGTATCAGCATTTTTACCTTTGGAAATTTTTGATTCATAACCATAAATAGTGCCAATATTTTTAGTATCTCATAGAATATCTAGACTTTTTTAGCTTAGAATGAACATCGTGAACTACATAATATTTATTTAAAAACTGAGGTTTAACCTGATTAATATGAAAGATTTTCTTGAAAATATTCTCGAAAGAGGAATATTCGCTAGCCGTTGGTTTATGGCACCAGTTTACGTGGTGTTGGCCATTTCTCTCGGCTTTATTGCCGTAAAAGTTGTGCAAGAATTTATTCATATACTGCCATTAATGTTTGATATGAAAATTAAAGACCTTATGCTATTCGTTTTGCACATAGTGGATTTGGCATTAGTCGGCAATTTAATATTAATGATTATTTTCGCTGGTTACGAAAACTTTGTTTCAAGAATTTCTGTCGCAGAAAGTAGTGAAGACAAGCCAAGTTGGATGGGTAAGGTAGATTTTAGCGAACTTAAACTTAAGCTTGTCGCCTCTATTGTTGCAATTTCAGGGATTAACCTACTCGAAACATTTATGGATATTTCTGATAAATCTGATAGAGACATTAAGTGGCTTTTGATTATTCATGCAGCTTTCATAGGATCCGGTGTAATGCTCGCCTTCATGGATTACATAGCATCAAAATCGAAAAAACATTGATACAATTAACTTTAATATTACAACGAATAATTAAAAGTATTTTTTAGTTATTTTGTTAAACTCAACCGATCAGCCAATTTACTAGCTATTTAGTATTTTTGCTGCCGTATATCATCTCTATACTGAGGGGGGTGCAGTTTCCTTAATCGAATTGATATTCCCAATATGCTTTACCCAAGCGCAAAGATTAGGGCGATTTTCTTCCCACAAAAACTCAGCTGGACCGGCATTCTTCCGTCCATGCAATACACATGCTAAGGTAATTTGAGCCATATTTAGAGGGCCTGACAGTGTTGCGTTTTTAACCTCTTCCTCAAAAACATCTGCTAACCTAAAAGCCCTTTTATTTTCATGGTTCATTATTGTGACTGAATGAATCTCAGGAGGTCTATAAAGATACTCCCTCCACCATAAACTGGTACCATCCAACATGCTTCGAGCAATTGCCTCAATACGCCTATCCTCTAACCCGGATACATCTTCCGAAGGGTGTAAAGTTGCTCGTCCATCGATTTTATCTAAGTACCAACAAATTAGACCTGAATCCTCAAGAACTGTTCCGTCATCTAATTCAAGAGATGGAACACGCCCAGAGGGGTTTACAGCATAATAGGGATTATTATCCCCTCGGGTTGAGACAATCTCCAATGAAACTTTTTTATCAAGACCTTTCTCTAGCCGCACGATTCGCGCCATGCGCGCGTACGGGCTGGTCAATGTCGAATACAGCTTCATATAATAGTCACCTTACAAAGGTTACCCCTCCTAATCACACATTAAGTCCAACTATAGCACCTAGATAACTAATAAACTTAACCTGGAAGGCTTTATTTTTACAAATATTACGGCTGAGGATACTGCGTATTTCATGTAATTATACCTGAGCATTATACATATCAAATACTACCCCATACACATCAAAGGTTTTTGAGGGATCAAATGACATAGTATGGAGCACTTTATCCATGTTCTTTAATTGTTTAACTAATCGTCGCAATTTAGGAAGTGGTTCAACATCAAAATCAACGCGTACATCAACAGCAGGCCAGGGTTGCTTACCATTAAAGGTCTTGATCATAGCCCATGCCTCAGGCACTGGGCCAATATCTGGTTGCCCTTGTCCCCCAGCAGCTTTGGCAGCTTCCAAAGCCCTAAGTAAGCGTTCGTCCATAACTTCATCACGGTTATCTTCTAAGGCCTTAGCCATGGCCTGAACAGGCTCCGGGCCATCCATATAGTTACCCATGGCAACCGAACCTTCGGCTACTACATGACTGGCATGATCCCAAGCGTTACTTCCCGTCCGAACCCAAGTATCACCTGTAGCACTTACCGCACCAATTTGCCTCCAGCTCCAATGCTCATCATGTTTCTGTAATTCTGCCTCCATGTCGTCCCAACTCACACCCGCATCCCGCAAATCGCACAACCTATGACCATTTTGCGGATGAACAGTTGCCATCGGAGCTACAATAATTCCCCTATCCAATAACTCTGGCGCAAGATGGCGTGTAACAGGGAAGGCTCTACCAAAGTTTATAGTAATTGTGGTGGATGCAATGCCGATTTCATTAGTATTAGGGTTACTTGCGATTACTGTATATGTCATTCGCCTCTCCATCAATAGTCGGTGGTTAACCAGACGGTTGCCGTTTCACACCGAAGTTTTCAAAAATTTATTAGTTTTCAATGAACGCATGTGAATATTTGTTCTAGGAAGGGTAATGATTATTAGACCTACTCTAAAGAAACTCAACACAATTCAGACGGAACTACAATTTCCTCTGAAGGCCCATCATTATCTTACCCTAAAATTATCAGTTAAAAATTTTCCCAAGTCTTTCATACTTTTCTCAAATGATTTTTTATGAAACGCCTTAGCAAAGCTTCCGACACTTGGATGTTTTTTCATTCTGTGCGACCCCAACTCATCGAATTTCCTAACCGCCCCTTCATAACCAATAACCGTTAAGGGGCCAGGATGTCTTGCCGCTTTAAGTTTCTTATAACTAGCAGCAGATTCTAAGGTATCTGACTTGCCATAGAGAATTAATGTTGGTTGCGTAATCTTTCCAGAGCCCTTCCACTGTCGATTGTTTTGAACATATTTAAAATTCGGATAAAATGCTATTGTTCCCTTAAATCCCTTTTCAGGCAAACTTAAACGCTTGGCAAATTTTTGAGCAAAAAGCGCTGCTGTGCCTCCCCAAGACCATCCAATAAGGCCTATTGAATCCTTTTTTACCAACGAGTTTTTCCAAAGAAACTGATAGCCAGCCACCGCATCAAACATTCTTTGTTTTAGACTTACTTTTTTCCAATTTCTCTTTATTTTTCCACGGCTGTTATCTTTGTCACTGCTGAAATGCTCGCAAAGATGTCCTCGAGTACAATAGCTATCAATTGATAGAACAATAAACCCTTGCTGAGAAATCCAATTTGCCCACCATAGCTGATAAGGGAAAATACCTCCTGCACCATGTAATGCAACTAATGCTGGATATGGCCCTGTACCTTCATCTGGCACATAAATACGTCCTGTTAAATCTTTGTTATCGCCAGAGGACAATCCCGCTATTTGCACTTCCTGACCTGCATGCACCGACTCAATATAGTCATCCCAGGTAACTTCCTGCGCTCTCCCAATATTAAATGTCATGCTAGGGACAATTATTGCAGCCAGTGCAATACAAAATAAAAACTTTTTATTTTTCATATTGTTAGAAATCCTTATCCAGTGCAGATTAGCCCATACAAAAGCCAGATTTAAACTAAGTCATCCCAAGGTTTAATAATCAATTATCTTAGCCATACTATTCCCCAGTCATTATGCTTTGTAGTGAAGTTACATATTGTTACTGTGATAAATCACCATCAATCGCCTTTCGTATTAATTCATGAAAATGAAAAACTCCAGTTTCATGAGTTGGACTCAGCGGACCAGTATCATAAATCCCGGCTTCAAGGTTTTCTTGAACTAATGGTGTAATCCTTTGATCCTCTTTAGAAACCTCAATTCCATAATCAAAAATATTTTGGAAATTTTCTTTTGTTATATTGGTAGGCCGAAAAAAACTATAGGTAAGAAGTGTATGCCTTGCGCCCTTGGGCTCTATTCTTAAAAAAGACACGCCATGATGGTATGAATTAAAAGCAAAATTTGGAAAATGCCACCCAAAAGAACCAGGATGTGTTGAACCATTTCTTGCTAAACTTTGATGTAAGCTCCCCCGCGCATGATTGGTAACTTTATACTCTTTCCAATCAAGATCCCGATTAAGACCAGGATGAATCATCGGTATATGATATCCTTCCTGATAGTTGTCTATGTAATTTTTCCAGTTACAAGAAACCTTAAATTCAACGTCACGATAAAATTCTAATGACGCTGGCGCAGTCTCCTTTACAGCGGTTGCAATTGAGCCCAAGCAATCTATAAGAGTTGGCGCTTCTAAATCCATGTTGATAAATATCATTCCGGACCATGTTTCCACCTGCAGCGCGAACAAAGATAAATCTTTAGTCGCCAATTCTTCATATGAACTAAAATAGGGAGCGTTAAGCAACAACCCATTATCACTATACTGCCACCCATGATAGGGGCAGGTTAGGGAAATATACTTGCCATGTCGACTACATAGTAATTTTGCAGCTCTATGCCGGCATACATTGTGAAAACCGCGAAGCTCCCCTTCTCTGGTTCGCAATACGAATACTGGATATCCTGCCGTTGTTGCCGTCAAATATTGGCCGGGATCTGCGACTTCCTCCTCCCGCCCGATACATAACCATTGACGGGCAAATATATTTTTCCGTTCCACTGCATAGATATCAGGATCCCAGTACCACCGGGAAGGAATTGTAGCTGCTACCATCATTATTCAACTTTCCCCAACCACGCCTCAACATTACTGTCATAATATCAAATTATGATGCGCCCGAGAAGGTTTTGATTGTTAACTTTATCGGGCTTTGAACCACATGCGAAAACAAGTTATTCAGGGTCGTCAGAGTCTTTTCTCATAACAGCAACAAAAGTTTCCCACTGTA
Source organism: uncultured Rhizobiaceae bacterium (assembly GCA_964427515.1). Taxonomy (GTDB): domain Bacteria; phylum Pseudomonadota; class Alphaproteobacteria; order UBA828; family UBA828; genus CAYRUX01. The sequence goes on along the minus strand of CAYRUX010000117.1, from coordinate 2,323 downwards.
TATTTCTCTCTTTAAATTGAGGCAACACTTTTGCGCCGCTTTCATGCATAAAATACACCTCCTCTCTTTCTTCTCTAATCGTTTCTTCATCTTTTGTTTCTCTTATAAAAGAAAATTGTCTGCTTCATAAAAATACTGAAAGCATGGCACGTTCGTCTTTATATGGGGTTTGGAGGTAGTCATATTATAACATCCGAATACATTGAAAAGCGCATCGGTTAATTTTAGCCTGGCCCAACAGCCTCTGAGCACAATTGTATTTTAAATCATTGTGGCCTTTTAAATTCAGATAAGAAGATGCAAGTCCCCTACTGGCTCCAATATAAATCTTCTTCAACATCACTCTTACTATTAGGCAGATCTTCTAAAAAGCTAGCTTCAGCGTCTTGAGAAATATATGTAAGAACTATGAAAAAACTCAAGAATAGGAATGTTAAGATACATCTAATACAAAAAGCTTATATGAAACTTGTGAAAATGTTTAGTCATAGCATTTTGTTAGGAAGCGGAAATACATTACTTAGTATATTAACAAAAAATTAGCTGCCTCTAAGACCAGCTCAAAATGATAAGGCCTCTTAATGTCGTCAAGAAACATAAAAATTACTAGTAATATTAACCGTCAGGCGACCACAAAACTGAATTTCAGCATGTTAATTTTATTAGGAATATGTTTCGGCGGCATGCTCACTCTCAACCGTATTGTCACTGACGGGGGCGTGCCTGTTTTGTCTTATGTGTTCTGGCAAGCCCTTGGTTCAATGATAATCGTTCTTTTCATATGCATATGGAAACGCAACCTTCCCCCAATTACCCCTCGCCATATTTTATTGGTATATATCATCCTCGCTTTGCTCAACTTTGTAATTCCTTTTTTAACACTTGCTACCGTAGCGTCTCGGGTTCCAACTGGAGTTCTAAGTATTGGACTTGCCCTAATCCCTTTCTTTATTTATGGAATGTCACTCCCCTTAAAATTAGAGAAATTACAATTACACAAAATGATCGGTCTAGCTTTAGGACTTACTGGCGTTCTATTAGTCCTAATACCCCGAACTAGCCTGCCAGATCAAAATATGGTGGGTTGGGTTGTGCTCGGCCTCTTGGCACCAGTGTGTTGGTCACTGCGATCTGTCTTATTACCTATTCTCCGACCAAAACTTATGAAATCGTTACCCCTAATCGCAGGACTACTTGTGGCTTCTACCTTAATGCTTTCGGTCATGGTTTTAAGCAGCGGGAATTTTTGGTATTTTCAAAATGAATTTACTATTGTCGAGTGGGCTGTGATAGCGGCGATCATAAATAATGTGATCATGTTGTCATTAATCTATGAACTAATAAGACTAACTGGACCACTTTTCTTTTCAACTTCTAACTACGTCGGTACACTCGTCGGTGTAGGTATGGGAACTTTTGTTTTTGGCGACGTACCTTCGATTTGGATATGGATCGCAGTCTTATTTGTCTTCTCTGGGTTATTCTTAGTTAATTTCTGGGATACACTAAGCAATCGTGTGCGTACCTCATAGAAGGTTAATAGAAGTCTAACCCCATAGGCCATAATATGAATATATGACAAAATGCGAATGCGCTAGGATAAACTCATGGTTAGAATTGGCGCACCCGAGAGGACTCGAACCTCTGACCTACGGATTAGAAATCCGTTGCTCTATACAGCTGAGCTACGGGTGCAATAAAAGCTCTAGTTAACGGTGTCTATATCTTATCACTTTACCAACTGACGAGAACTCAAAAATTACTACAAAAACGTATAATATTCGACTAAACACTAATAGAGTGTCACATTAACGAGAATGTTTTCAAATAACCCTACATCCTCAATATCACCAGAAAAAAATCCTTTAACATTATCTATATTACTTCTGGTCACGCTAGGCTCTCTTTGGGGCGGCATGACAGCACTGGCAAAAGTTGTCACTACTGCCGGAGTACCCGCTCTTGGCTATGCCTTTTGGCAAACACTAGGTGCGGGTTTAATATTGTCTATAACCTGTATAATTTTAAAAAAACCACCTCCATTAAGCTATAAGGCTCTACGTCATTATTTAATTGTTGGTGCTTTAGGAAGTGCGATTCCTACAACAAATTTATTTTATTCCTTATCAAAACTGCCCACAGGAATTGTGGCCCTTGTTATTACAACCGTACCACTTTTTACTTACCTACTTTCACTTGTAGTTCGCCTAGAACACTATGATTGGCGGCGGGCTCTAGGCATCAGCCTTGGATTTGCAGGATCTATCATACTATTGTTGCCTGAAAGCAGTTTACCAAGTCGTGACCTAGTCCCATTTGTTTT